>NZ_JBZCPP010000026.1:0-45207 GCF_058267515.1 Pradoshia sp. Z6_59 | reverse complement strand
AAACTTTATTTTACCGAAAACCGAGTCTCAATCGGAAAACTTTATTATGTCTAGGAAAACTTTATTTTATGGTTACATAGGAGAAAATCAGATACATATCATTAAATTAAGGGGAATCCGTCAGTTTATACTTTAGCGTATTTTCCCACATCCACATGATTTACAATCATCGCATTTAACCCAATAACATTGGGGACAGACTATTCTAAATAGTTCTCTATTAAATTGTTCTTCCTCTTGTTTATTGTTAAAGTAAATTCGTTCATCCGTATTAATTTTTATGTTTATTGAGGCTTTACAATACCAACACCACTGATGCCTCTTTTTAAAGCTTCTGACGGCTCCGATATAATCCATCCATTTTCTTGCCTTATCACCGTCTTCTATTTGCCGCTGCCTTTCTTTTATACCTTCTGGTGAGGCCCAGTATTTTTCTCGCTCTAGCTTATGTTTCTTTTCTTTATCTTGTTCTATATTAATGAGTACTATCACTATCCATGCTATGAAAATTAGTAATACCATACACACGCCTACTTTCTAATTCCTTCTGTAAATTACCCAATATATATCGGATATATCTTAACGAAGTTTAGAACAGTGTTAACAACAAGGTCTCATGATAAAGATATATTTTGGGCAACAATGGCTAAACTTACCTTCTGGTTCATGCAGAATGAGAACAGAAAAAAGCCCGGATTCGTATTGGATGGAACCCGGGGAGATATGAAAAAAACCCGGAAATCGGAAAACTTTATTTTATGGTTACATAGGAGAAAGAAGACGTTCTAGGTGAAAATATAATGGTATAGATAGCTCATTTAAATATTTATCTACGGGTTTTGTCTTGTCAGTAATGATTGTTGCTAATGGCTGAATAAAAAAGACACATTTTGCCATCTCCGCTTCAGAACAACGTGTATCAGATAGATCATGTTTTTACTTTTGGTATTTTTTTATGTGTAAACGGTACGTATTTTTATGATTCTCCAAAATTTTAATTTCATCTTGAAAACTACTATTTCTAAGTACAGCATAATCAACTAACAGTATCATTTCCACTTGCATTTTCAGTATTGCCTCTCACTCATTAATTCAGATGATCCAAGTCTTTGTAAAACTGTCTTTATCCTTTTAGAGCTAAACTCAAATGATTCAGTTTTGCATTGGGTATAGATAGTCTTTTGGATCCACCATTCAACATTGGCAGGTTTGAGCAGAAAAACATCCTATCTTCGTCACCACAATGGGGAAAATGGAACAAGACACCTACCTCTTCGTGACCAAACAGGGCTGGTCCAAACAAGTATCAGAAAAGATTTAATTTCCACTAGATTAAAGGTAGCCGGCACTAGACTTCAAGATGGGGATGAATTAACTTATGCAGGAGCTCTCTCTTCGACCAAATCAGAAGTAATCCTTAAATCACATAGAATATTTGTGGCGAGCATTGATGCCCCAGCTTTCCCGCCCAAGGCAAAACAGCCAAAGGGGTTGCCAGCTTATCTTTGAAAGAAGAAGATAGCCTTGAATTCGCCATTCTATTGAATAAGAGCGAAAACAAGGAATTGAATCTTTCAGAAAAAAAATCCAAAGTCAAAATCTAAAACGAGTTAAGTGGGGTTCTTCGGGAATCAAGCTGTAAAAAGAGAGGCAGCTGGGGACGACTGTCTTTTTTTGATATTTCTGAATATTATATTTACAAATAAATACAATATGTGGTAAATTAGTTCTGGGTCTTATTACTATGTATTTTTTAAGACTTCAACTTTATTTAAAGGAGGTGAAAAGTGATGAAAAAGATAAAAGAGTTAGTTTTCATGGCTGCTATGATAGGATGTTTAGCCATTCCTTCTTTGGGTGCAGCTGAGACGGGTGGCTGGTCGGAAGACAAGGGGTATTCAGATCCATCTATTCCTACTTCCTCTTCTAACACAATTGCACCTCGGGCAGTTGAGGTTCCAGATGGATGTTCGGCAGCAAGCAAACCGCAAAGTCATACAGCTAAAAAGATTGCTCAGGATAGTAATGGAACCTTATGGAAGGTCAAGGCAAACACCAAATGGACTTGTAAATATCACTATTCAAGGGCTCGATTCGAAAACAGTGGTGGTAGCATTAAAGGTGATAGTGGAAGAAAATGGGGTACAGGAACATCTTCAGCATTATCTGGATCTGTATCACAGGACCTAAGTACCTATGTAGCAAAGACGTATTGGGGTTCGTAATATATAACATGCAACGCTGAGTTTACATAGAATATAGCAGAAATGAGTGGCTACAGTTTAGCCACTCATTTCTCTAATAAGGATGTATGGAATGAACAGACTGGTGAAGAAATGGGAAACTGAAAACCTCTTAATTCTCTTCTTTTTTGTTACGACTTTTTTGGTACTTTTATTCACTATATTGAATGCTCAAAAACAAGAAATGCTTGATATTTATACAAATGATTTATCCGAGAAAAGCAGCATTACGTTTTATGCTGAACAAAACGAAAGTTTGAAATTAAAGGAAATGAATGAACAAATAGATGACGCTTTTTTATTGTTAAAGAGAGGAATCGATTCAACCGGGAGAATTCATGCAGTCTTCAATCATGGATTAGATATCTTTCTTCCTGTTAAGGATGGCCGTTCCTTTAAGGAAGAGGATTACTTTGGAGAAAAGAAGGTCGCGTTAATAGGCGAGGACTATGACGATATCCAGCAAATAGACGGTGCTACATACATTGAATTCAAGGGAGAGCTATATGAAGTAATCGGAATTTTAGGTCCGCCGATAGAGTCTGATATGAACAAAGAAGCTTTTATTAATCTGGACGCTTTTGAAAAACAGGAAAAAGGGAATTCGGTCCCTTACGTTCTTAACGGAAGGAATCAAACAAACAATATCTTTTCGGAAATAAAGGAAATTAACAATCCTGCCTCATTATTGACATTAGAAGTAGGTAAAAAGGGAACTGGACGAATTTCCTCCGTTTCATCTCTTCCAATCTATCTATTGTTAATAGGAGGTGTGATAGGGATTCATTCCTTGTTGGTCTCGTTTTGGATACATAGAAAACAGAGATTTGTAGCTGTCCATCAATTAATTGGTCACTCTACTTATCTGATTATCAAGCAGCTTTCTATTCAATATGGAATAATGTTTTTGATTGGAGCGGGAATTGGCTGCCTGGGTTATGTGGGGCTAGACCCTCAATTTGACTTAATAAGAGATGGAATGTACCGAACTTATTTGGGAAGTGGCTTTTCTCTTTACGTTCTATTAAATATTTGTTTGCTTGCCATAGCTTTTTATAGGATAACGAATAAAGAAACATTAAAGGTGTTGAACGAATCATGAGTCAGTTGTTGAAAGAGTTAAAGATCAGCCTTTGGAAAAAACGAATGATTTCTATTCTCCTATACGTTGTAATGACTTCATTATTGTTATTACTCTCTGTTCTGTATGTTAAGTGGTTTGATGTTGATACGAAAACGGAAAGTTACTTAGCACAATATAACGGTCAGAATATTTATCAACTTTCTGATGAATTGACAGGAGAGAGAGAAGAGGCATATTGGAACAATCCCGCCGAATTGGATGTCTTCAAGAAATTATACCGGGAGTTATCGAAAACCCAGCAATTCTCCTATATGATTTCTAACAATCAATCCATTGGGGTGGTGGACTACAAAGGAAAAGAACAATTGTTGGATGGATATGAAGATAATGCGATACAACCAGAATATATGGGGCATTCTTTCCCTAAAGCCATACAAGTTAATCAGAAGGGGATTGAACGTTTTATTAAACTGTCCGAAGGAAGCCTGCCGAAAGAAAATGACTATATCTACAAAGAAGATACACCCATACCTATCTTTTTAGGCTCAGAATATAAGGATACATACAGTTTGGGAGACGAATTGACGATAAATTATTTAAACTATCCATTTAAAGCTGTCGTCACAGGAATCCTTGAAAGGGATGTCATGATTCCGAATAATGGTGAAATTGAATTCTATTTAGACCGTTTCATGGTGGTACCGTTTTTGGATTTCCCGGAAACCAAAGATGTTACCTTCCATAGCTTTCAGCAGAAACATTACTTAAATGCAGTCAATGGAGACATTTATACGAAGGAGGATCCCATTCAAACCCGTTTGGCATTAGAAACCATCACAGATAAGGTTGGATTCAACGAATATCAACTTATTGGGGCCAATGATAATTCTGTTTCCATTTTCATAGGCATGCTGAAACAAAATAAGATTCTTTTGCTTACGTTAGTTTCCATACTTGCTTGCTTTACGGTAGTAGGAGTAGCCATTGCTTCGCTTGGTAAATGGAATTTAAATATGAAAAGATATGCGATTTACTTGATTTCCGGAGCAGCTTATCAGAATATCTTCACGTACCTATTCGTGGAAATGGTTTTAATCGTCATCTTTTCACTCTGTACAGTGTTTGTTTTGATGTCATTCATAGGTATTTTTTCTGCTACCTATTACCTGGGGCTTGCCGGGGTGGGGATCATACTCCTGCTGATTGGCTTTATCCCATTAGTAATACAAATGAAACGTATGAATTTAGTTGAATGGTTAAAGAAGGTGTGACTGGATGATACATATAAAAAATATCGAAAAAACCTATAAAACACAAAAGGGACTACTTCAAGTCTTAAAAGGAATCGACTTATCCATTGAACGCGGGGAAATGGTCGCCATCATGGGTCGTAGTGGGGTCGGAAAGTCTACTCTCTTGCATTTACTCTCTGGCTTGGAAAAACCAACAAACGGTGAAATTTTAGTGGGAGAGGCTCACTTAGAGAAATTGTCCCAATCAGAAGTAACGAAGTGGAGAAAACAGAATGTCGGCTATGTCTTGCAGAAGGATGCGTTGATAGAAGAATTCACGATTCACGAAAACATTGCATTGCCGCTCAAATATGGCAACAAGACAAAGGAAGAAATTGATGCTCGTGTGAAGGCCTTATTAAAACAAATGAATCTGTCAGATAAGGAATATGAGTTCCCTCATAATCTCTCAGGAGGACAATCCCAACGTGTGGCGATTGCTAGGGCGTTAGCTAACGAACCTTCTATCATTCTTGCAGATGAACCGACTGGCTCATTGGACATAGAGACTGAGTCGGAGATATTATCGGTATTTCAAAGCTTACATCGAGAAGGAATGACGTTGATTATCGTTACCCATGACCAAGCCGTAGCCAACCGATGTAATCGAACAATCCATCTAAAGGATGGAGAAATTAACGAAAATAGATGAATAAAATGAGGCGACATAATCAGGTTGTCTTTTTTAATACCTCGAACAAGCTCTAACTGGAAAAGTTTGTGTAATTAAGGAGTATTTCAGATAATGGTAACAAGGCACCGTCAAGGGTTTACTACATACACAAAGCACTCAGCTTCTTATAGAGGAGATTATCGATTATCCACGAAATCTGCTTCTGATCATTTTTACCAATGGTGGTCACCTGGAGGTTCATGTAAGGATTATCTACTATTACGCTTACTTAAACAATGTAAACTTTACCAATACAGAAACTCCTAAAACAAATAGAAGCCTTTTTAAAAGCAAAAGGCGTAATCAAATTATCTGTAAAAAAACCGCTTACCCATTTTTAAGGACGAGCGGTTTTTTTAATACCTAATTTACTTTATGGAATAAATTTAAAGACTCTTCTACAAAAGAAAGTTCAACATTTCCAGCAAATTGAATCTCATAGTGTTTTTGGTTGAATGAGGTCACGGCTAAATATAGGCCCTCCTGGTCTTTATAAATTGTCCAATTCATTTTGTTTATGTCTAATTCATTCTGTTCTATTGGGGGTTTTTTCTTCTTATGAAAAGCAGAATCGGGAGGTATCTTATCCCTATACTCTAATACCAAAATGGAATTTTCGTCTTGTCCAGGTAACAGATAAATCATCTTGATTGAGTCATAGTTTTCTAAGGAATTTAATAAATTTAATTGATACTTGTCATCGTTCATAAAGGCATAAAAATCAGGGAAATTTTTCTTTACGTTGTTAAACGCTATGGATAATTCATCTGTGTCTGAAACTGCACTTTGAATAGTATCAGGATTTGTTTCTGCTACCTCTTTATCCTTTTTAAACAGCAAATAGCCTTCTTTATTTGCTCCATCTTCAAAATAAGCACCTTTGGCTGCGATGATGGATTTGTCTTTCCCATCCATCTGATAAATAGGACCAGGTGGTACTTCATTTGAATCCCCAGACTTCTTAATCTCCCAGTCTCCTATTCGCTTCACTTCTCCAACCTTTTCCCAATGAGAGCTTGATTCAGGCACTACTTCACCAGTTTTCATGTAATAATATCCTTCAAAAACAATGTAAGCATTCTGCTTCTCGCTTTCCGTCACCACTTCTACTTCTTTTACTCTGTTGTTTTGTTCTTTTCTTTGTACTGATTGAGCAGCATCTCCTTTCTTTTCAGTCGAACTACTCTCAAAAAAAGCAAAGTAAAGAGTTGAAAGTATGGCTAAGAATAAAACAATCGATACTCCTATTCTTTTATTCATGATTCTCCCCCTTTCCGTTATGTGAATGAGTATATCATTAAAAAATACAAATATGGTTTTTTTTGTAAAATACTTGTTAAAAATTGGTAGAATTGGTAAAATAGTTGAGTAATTCAAAATATTTATTTGAGCAAAGGGGTTGATAAATGGACTTTTTGACTATTTTTCGAACTAATTTGTCAGAGTAACACCTCAACAATGATTACTTCAATTTTCCTACATACATGCTAGATAAAGAGCATCTGCTGAAAGCACCAAGTAATTTTTAACGTTTGATATTCACTTAGGAGGTATGGAATATGACCATTTTAAAGAGATTCGGTGTTTTATCCCTAGCTATTCTTTTTGGCTTAATAGCCAATTTCACCGATATCCCAACTGCTGAAGCAGCTTGTGGTACCTATTACGAAGATAACGATGATCCAAATGGTGGAACGTATCGTCAAGGGTTTACTACATACACAAAGCACTCAGCTTCTTATAGAGGAGATTATCGATTATCCACGAAATCTGCTAATGACCAGTTTCACCAATGGTGGTCACCAGGAGGTTCATGTAAAGGTTATGTCTATTATTACGCTTACTTAAACAATGTAAACTTTACCAATACAGCCGCACGATATAATTTTCAAATATCTAGTGGCGGTGACGGATATAGGACTGTTGATCAGTACAATGCTCCCGGAGGATGGAATTATGTTGGTATTGGACTCAACGATAGACAACCATACCTCTCTCTTAGTTCTGTTTCTAATGGGGGAAAAACGGGTGCAGATGGAATTAAATTCTCAACAAAATAAATAAACAGATGGAAGGGTTATTATGAAAAAAACGATTAAAGGATTCGGTGTTTTATCCCTAGCTATTCTTTTTGGCTTAATAGCCAGTTTTACCAGTATTTCATCTGCGGAAGCGGCTTGTGGAACCTATTACGAAGATAATGATGACCCAAACCAATTAACAATACGAGAAGGTTTTAGCACTTACACAAAGCACTCAGGTTCTTATAGAGGCGATTATCGACTGTCTAAGAATACTTCTGGAGATGGGGCATATAGTTGGACATCTCCTGGTGGTGTCTGTAAAGCATCTCACTATTATTACGCTTATTTAAACAATGCAAACTTCACGAATACGAAGGCTCGTTATCAATTCTCAGGGACTAACAACTCCACTATAACAAAATATGTTGACCAATATAATGCCCCGGGAGGATGGAACTATGTTGGATTTGGATATGTGAACTCTGCTCCGAATATTTGGCTTTCTGACCAGGGAGTGTCTGGGGCTAAAACAGGTGCAGATGGGATAAAATTTGTAAAAAATTAAACGTATAGGTGGGTTATTATGAAAAAGTTGATTCCAATTGCAGTTACATTTTCTCTTTTAACAGGTGTAGGAATATATTCTCTCGATAAAAAATTAGACACCGCCAAGGCCGCTGAAACGGTGATGGTTAATCAAGAAAAAATTCATTCCAAAATGCTGAATAGCATTGATTATTTTAAAAGTGCTCAAGGAACGTTTGTCTATAAAAGTAAGCCTGCTGATTTTAATTATTCCGTAGATTACAAGGTTCAAACAAGAAATGGAAATCGTTCAAATGTTAAAATTAAGGATAGTATCCAAGAAATCAATTCTGTCTATGATGGCCAAACGCTTGTTGAATCTTTCCCGGAACAGGAATCCTACCAAGAATATAAAATGGATGAAAACACTATAGAGGTACAGGCGAAATCTGAAAAAGCGGACAAATCTATCAAATCAAGATATGACCATTCGGAGAAAAATGAAAAAGTATATAATTATCGGACGGATCCCACCTATATGTCAGCTGCTTCAGTCTCCGTATTTCCTCAAGAGATAGCTCTAGGATTTTTAGAGGATTATTCAAAGTGGGAAATAAGTGGGAATGTTAAGTATCTTGGACAAAACGCGGTCATCATAAACGGAACATTTAATGAATATTATGCTGAAAAACATCAGGCAGAAACATTCAAATTGTGGGTTGATGAAAATCGCGGTATCTTATTAAAGTTAGAGGAGTATAGCAAGGATAACGAGGTTATGACCAGCCTAAATACTACAAAATTTAAGGTGGATTCCTCTTTCCATTCATCTGATTTTAAAGCGGAAGCACCAGCAAAGTATAAAAAGAAAAACTCTCCATTATCTGTAGAGTAGAAAAAAGGGCCAAACATATTTGAAGTATTCCCCGGATAGAGGACACTGAAAAAAAGTGCCTCTATCCGGGGTTTTGTTTTTCAATAGCTTTAACGGGAAAAGCAATAATGGATTACAGAAGCAGAAAAACACTATCTCATATGTCTGAGAAATAGTTACAAGAAAGGCACTGCCCAAAAAGACGGTGCCTTTCCTTATGTCATCCGATTCATTCATAATCATCCTGAAAACGTGAAGTTAATTGCTTAAAGGCATTAAGAGCTTCCTCTCTTTGCTTTTTACTTTTGTTATATTGGGGATTGAGAGCAAACACAACGTCTTCATAAGCAATACGGATTTCCCCTAATTTATCGACAAAATTTAGTTCTTTATCCGAAAAGCTTTTATAGTCATTGTTTTCAATACAGACTACTTTTAATTCATAAGCCAGGTCCTCTAATTTTCCTTCAATTTCCATATCACCATCGTTAACACTGTCTATCATCGTATTGATGTAAGTGATACCTAAAGATAAGACATCTTCCCGAACCCCTGTACTTTCCGAACTATTAGAAGAAGGTGTTTGAGAACAACCGGTTAGCAAACATACTAACATAATGAACAAACAAAATTTGAGAGTTAGACTTTTTTTATTCATTATCTCATGCCAAACCCGATTTTTTCATAATCAGACGGGATGGAAAGGCTTTGTTGGACATGTACACTTTGGCTTGGATTAAGTTGAATGTTCTCTGTCTCAATAAATTCTTTTACTTCGCCTTTTTCATCAATTTCTTCCATCGCTAACAAGATACCTGTGTCCTGATGAACCCAAAGTTTAAATGTTTTTGCGTTATGTTTTTCTTGGAAATAGTCACTTAATGTCCCTTGAATCAGTACAGCTTGAAGCCCATTAATCTTCTCATTTTCTGACACGATGTCCCACTTGCTATAATCCTCTAAAAAGGACGCAGCTATATCTTGAGGGAATATCGAAGTGGCAGCCACTCCATCTAGGTATGTAGTGTCTTCTCTTCTTTCGAAGACCTTCTCTCCATCCTCGTTTTTATACGTTTTTTTACGAGGGTCTTGCACTTCATCTGTATTCACTGTGTTAGTTTCTGCGGATTTAGGCACATAGGAGTTAATTGCTACTTTTGCTGAGTGATTGACACGTGTAACTTCATTCGTTTTTCCAGAATAAAATTGTTCGTTCAATCCTTCTGATGAGGAGGTTTTTACATGGGTGAAGGAGTCATTTCCTTGTTGTATTTGATAATCGACAACAAACTTGTCACCGATTGCATCGCTTCCGTAGATGAATCGACCTTGTAGATTCTTAAAATTATCAATTGAGTTATACATTTTGTTTTGAATGTCCTCTTTTGGACTTAGTTTTAATTCATCTTTGGCACTCACGCTATCCTGTTTCTTCTGATCCACACTTGCCTTGGCATACAATTCTGGGTTATTAAATCCATAACCCAATACGGTTCCGCCAACAAGGATTGATGTAGCCAAGATTGTCACTTTTAGCTTATTCATAGTATCCCCCTTTTTTATTTATAGAAATCTACTTCGGCTGCATCTGCACCCGTTTTATAACTTCCATTAATCAACATTACTCTAAAGTATCTTGTGTCTGAGTCATATGATTTCTTGCTTCCTATTTTATTCCAACCTGGATAGGCAGTATTCTGATTAATATTGCCCACATTATTACTCCATGACAATTCGGATGTCAGGCTATGTGTCCACACCATGTAAGAAGCAGATGGATTTACGAAATCTGGATGACGTAAATATGCATAATATTGTCGTTGCCCAGAGTTTTTACTAAATCTCCACTCATACTCTGCTCCTCTATTTTTTGCCAACCTATGGTCCCCTTTGTAATCATTCCCATAAGTTCCATAAGTCCAGGTTCCTTCCATTGCATTGTTAGAACTGCCTTTAGAACCATGGTCGTTGTCAAACAATTGATAACTACTGCCTCCTCCAATAGGTGCTGCATTTACTCCTGGTGTATTCCCTACTAAGAGCAATAGTACCATCAAATTAAAAACTGCAAAAAATCCTAATTTCCTATTTTTCACCAATTTTTTCTCCTTTCTAGCTCTATTTTGTCTAACTCTCGACTAAAATATTACCATAATATGTATTTATTATCCATAAAATTCAAAATCTTTTAAAGATAAGTACTTTTTAACCAGTCTATCAACGATACTAATTTTCCATTTTATTTCATTGGAAAATAAATCGTGACCTATAGAAAAAGTCATTTATTTGGAGAAATCATATTACAAGCTTTCTTAAACAGTTTATGTTTAAAGAATAAGAGAGACACAGTTGAATTGACTGCCATTACAGAATTGGAAGAATTAGCATTTTTCAAGTTGAAGTCTTTTCGTCAAAATATGTTGTCGGGTATAGTTTATATTGTCGAAATAATTAGATTGGAAAATGTAGTAATATTCTTACATATAATGTAAAATTTTTTTAAGTAGCGGCCGCTATCATAATAGGAAAAGGGAGGTTTATATGAGGAAATTATCGATAAGTTTAATTTTAGTTGGTTCTTTATTTGCGTTATCTAGTGTCAACACGCATGCAGCGGGGACTGGAGATAACCCAAATTTTACACGAGATATAAAATCTGAAGAACAAGTAAAAGCAGCAGCAGAAAAAGAAGCCGCCATCAACACCAAGGTGAATATTCTGGCAGATCCAGATGGCGTTTATAAAACGATTGCGGTTCCTTCCTACAAGCAAGAAAAAAACTATTGGTGCGGTCCCGCTACAGTAAAACAAGTAGTTGGATTCCTTAAAGGTTCATCAAGTTCTCAAGCTACTTACGCCTCTCAATTAGGAACCACAACTGATGGTTCAGATTTTTCATTAGTAGACAATATCTTAAATAAAAATCAATCTAAAAACAACTATGTATACATTTCAATTGGTTCCTATTCTAACTGGTCCGACAAAATTGATTTTTCTTTAAGTAAAAATTATCCACCGGTATTAGATTTGAAGATCACTCCAAGTTACATGCCAAAATACACCAGTGGAGTTGAGGGGCATATATTAAACGTGTCAGGAGTAGATTCTACATTAAGAACGAGCTCAAGTGCTCTCATACGTTTAACTGATCCTTTTGACCAAGGCGGTAGAGGCGTCACATTAGGTAATGTATGGCATCCTCATAAGGGTGTTTATAATGCTAATAACGCCCATTTTAGAAAAGCTTTACTTTACTAATACAATATTCCTGAATGGCTGGTCTTAATCAGATCGGCCATTTGGGCTGCATGTAAATCTTTCATTATGGAGAGTGCTGTTATGAGCAAAATGCGTAAATATCAATCTTTAGTCTTAGTTATGGCATTCTTTATAACTGGATGTTCAACAGACATTAATGAGAACAAAAAGGAAGAAAAAGTGGTAAAAGAGGAGAAACCTGTTCCTCAAAATGAGTCGAATAAAGTCGAAGAAAAGTCGGAAATTACGTATATTGAACATCTGTCTAGCTGGACGGAAAATCAAATTCAAACCAAGAAATATTCCATCAGTGGCGGAAAATGTGGTGTGAAGTCAATGACAGCCCCTAATTATGTCGATGATAACGGGATAATATTCGTTGATTCTCAAGATACTCATAACACTCGCATTATGCTTTTTAATAGAAATGAAGGAACCTGTCAGCCTATTTATAAGACGAATGGAAATGATGGAATTGGAAACTTGACAGGAGAAGATGGATTTTTATATTGGTCCGAATATGATACCAGGAAAATGACAGATGTGGATTGGAAAATCAAAGCGTTAGATTTATCCAATTTCGAAGTTTCTGAGATAGATACAGGCGGAAGCTATTATGAAACACCCACTCCTGCCGTCCGTATCGGAAATGGTACACTTAGTTGGGTAAAATACACAGCAAATGATGAAACAAAAACGATTCAATCTCAATTAATGTTTTATGATACCAAGTCCAAGAAACTCTCCATAAAAGAAAAAGATGTATTAGATGAAAGTCAAGAACGTAAGGGCATCTACCATATTATTCAACAGAATTTAGATTCTAAAAATTATCTTCTTTATAAATCTATTTTTAAAAATGGTGAAAAGGAATTCACCTTAAATCTAAATGAAGATGGTGAAAAAT
This sequence comes from Pradoshia sp. Z6_59, assembly GCF_058267515.1. Lineage (NCBI taxonomy): Bacteria > Bacillati > Bacillota > Bacilli > Caryophanales > Bacillaceae > Pradoshia > Pradoshia sp. Z6_59. The sequence goes on along the minus strand of NZ_JBZCPP010000026.1, from coordinate 32,327 downwards.
CTAAAGTGATTGCAACAGAAGATGGAATTATTGATTTTACTTATCATAACGATTATGTCACATATACAAATGGTTCTTCCCTTTATATCTTTAATAAAAACAAACTGAACCAAGCTACGATTTTCAAAGATGATTCTATTAATACAACACTTGATACCCCGATTTATGTCAATGAAGATACCCTGATTTTTCGTAGCGGAATGGAACAAATCTATATTCTAAATATAGCAAAGGGTATAGCCAGTCCCATATCAAAATCAATAATCAGCACTTCTAAACCTGTTTATACAAACGGAATACTTTCTTATAGTGTTTATGAGAGCGATGGAGACCAAGTTAATTTAAATTTTTATGTGGTAAACATTCAATAAGAAAAAAGGATGGATTATTTGATCCATCCTTCTTTCTTGAATCGTTAGCAATGAAGTATAGAAAAGACAACCATTCAGGTCTCCCCCCATCCTTACTTCTGTCATTCTACGGTCAGAATGACTGATTTTTTTGTCTCTATCTATGAACTGGACAGTCACACTTTCTTTCAACGAAGCACCACATGATTTAATGACCTTTTCTCAGGTAATCAACTTCATTCCTTTTCAAAGAATCCCATATGATTTACGAAAAGTCATCATGGATATTCCAATTAGCTTACTATTAGAGTTAGTAGGTATACTGTATATAGATAATAAATATAATGAGTATAAAGAAAAAGTATTGCTCGATTTGACTGATTTAAAAAAATGAACCTGGGGTTAATATTGCAAATAAACGATATATCAAAAATATGAGGAAGGTATTTTCGATAAATGGTTGGAAGTCAGGTTAATATTTTGTTATTATAATCAAAACAAAAAAGGGACCGCTCTTTCACTGTTAATTGAAGAGTTAACCCTTTTTTATATGGTACTAAATGATGTTATTATATATATTCTTCTAAGAGCTTTATTGTTAGCTTTCTGATCCATCTCCCCCCTCCTCCAAACCCTGCATGAATCTCTATCTTGTAGTGAGTTAATGCTTCCCCATTTCTTATCCTGTCTTCTATAGCCCACCTTATTTTTCTAATACGATACTCATCTATATCTTCATAAATATCCATAAGAAATTGTCTCGTTTTCGTTAAATTATCATGATAGAACCACCTCTTAACACCAACCGCTCTCCTTATATTACTTGGGACTATCCTTATCGGCCTCCCTTCCATATTCATTAAAAATTCATAACCTTTCTTAGCAAGAGCCAGGCATTCTTTATCTCTCTTTTCCCAATCAATGTTGTCCGCTCTTTTCTGTCTCTTTTGAGTTATGGGTGTTACACGATTATACCAATCCCTATCATTAACATAGACCCATGTATGCAATCCTTTGCCTATTCTCTTTAACTGACTTCGAGTCGCTGCTGGATTATCCTCAATTAATTGCAACCATTCTTTTCTTCTTTCTTCTAAATCTAATCTGGGCTTACGATTAATTACAACGCTCTTCCTTCCTATGACTTCTTCTGCTTCAAATAGTTCTCTTACTGATACCCCTAGAAACTGAAGGAACAGCAAATGTCTTACCGGGCTACGATTTTTTTGTGTCCTTCTGACAAAGAGACGTAGCCAATCCGATTCAGTATCAAGATCAACACTGCTTTGCATCAAATCTAAATACTCCGATGGATATAATGCTATAAATTCCTTGATTACATTTGTCATAAACAATGTTCCATTGGTGGATGCCAAACCTTTTTCTCTCAATCTATCTATATAGAACTGAACAATAAAGGATGGTCCGCACCTATAGAAGTCTTCACTTAGGAGATAGCTAACATTCTCTATATACTGTAGATTTAGCGTTTTTACATTTTGAGAATAAGGGTCTGCTTTCAATTCATTATTACAGGTTTCCTCATCAGCACAGAGATAATCCGCTCTACTATCATTAATGATTGCATCACAACTTTTTAACAAAATCTTGTGTTTCGGGCAATAAAGAACGCCAGGTACTTGGTGTAGTCTTCTCCAATAGCTAATTCCTTTTTCGTTCAAGTCTGCCTGAAAGCAAAGAGGACAGTATCTAAGATAATCTCCAGACTTTACCTTACTCCCGGTCATCCCAACCATGTTTTCAATGCTACACTCATTGTTTTCCTGCATGGCTCTACACGCTGCTTCTGTCTTTTCTTGCGACAAAAAGGCTGTATAGAAGGGGAACAAAGTATGATTTATAATCAACTCCTGTACAGTTATTTCAGAGCCAATTGGAAGGTTTGAGATAAGAGTTGTGAGATGTGTGGGGAATACTACAGATTTTTGACCATGCCTTTGATTAAATAAATCCCTCTCTAAAGCACGTTTACTAACCATTCCACACGTTTGTTTATATCTGCTGATGGCACTGTACAGTAATTCATCTTCATATAAAATCGGGAAAAAATTAATCATTACCGTACATCCTCTAACCAATATGTCATATCATCAATAATTTCCGCTTCCATTAATGCTTCATACGGAGACTTTTCTGATTCTTTGTTTATATATCCTCTTAAATCATCATCTCCATATTCAGTAACTTTTCTTCCTATCTTTTTAGGCAAATCAATAGGTGGAATATTGTTCCTCTTTTCTTTTTCGACCGTAATGTTTTTAGGAGGGGTATCCACAGTCTTATTACTGTTCGAAGGAAACTGTTTAGTGTCCTCATGGCTAATTTCAATTCTCATAATGTCTTCATATTTTGCAATTCTATGAGGATTCTTGGACCGTATCGCATCCAGCATTGGTTTTAGAAGCTTAAATCTTTCTTTAGCAACTTTCTTAATAAGCCCAAGTGACAATTCCTCGCTACCTTTTTCAATGGCAGCCTGTTGAGAATAGACAAATAGCTTAATTAACAAGTCTGAAATCCCCAAGGTCTCTTCATAAAACAATTTTATAAATTGTTCATTTAAAGGAACGTATTTTTTTGTCCATTGGTATTTCCAAACGGCCTCTAGCAAGAATTTGAATTCCTCCCCATCCTCCATATTGTTATAAATAATTTCTGAATTACCCGTTAAACGACGAGTCATCCTTAATTCTTTTCCGAATAAATCATAAGCTCCCGGCGTTCCTATCAACGCTACATTTACTCCCGTATTAATAAGACTGACGAAGAAGTTCATGATTTGATCGGCCCCTCGATTTTTTATGTTCTGTGTTTCGTCTATTAGTAAAAGCCCAAGTCCTATATTGTGTGCTACCTGACTGATTAAAGGGAGCATGGCATCTATTGACATATTCCTCGATACATACCTCTTATAATTATTTGTGCCCAATAACTCATCAATCTTCATGAAGAACTGTAAGCATAACGCCTTTAAACTTGAATTGCTTGGAGCCTCCAATTTAAGCCAAACCAGTTGAATCTGATTGTAATGCAGCCCTTTATACCGGTTATGAACGATTACCTGAGGTATATTTGACAACACACGATTAATCGTCGTTGTCTTTCCCATTCCTGAAAAGCCAATAAACGTGCCACACCCAGCAGTCGTTCTGAAGTTTTTTCTACTGTGGATTTCAAAAGAACGATTGATGATTTCCTTGCCAGATTCATTTATGTATCTTTGATAATTTTTATCAAATGGATTTCTTGCTGAATATCCTTGTATGATCAATGACTGAACCATCCTCCAAACGTCAATATGAATTGGTAATGGTTGAAACAACTGAAATAATCTATTGACCATATGTAAGCGATAGTAACTCTCTACATTTCTTTCATCTTTATGGAATCTTGGCAAAACCATCATTTTTCTAATGATTTCCTCTTTGTTTGCTATTGGGGGTAATGCTTGTATCAGTGGATTTTCATTGAACTCTTGAAGAGGAAATTCTATATAATCTGCCTGAATAGCTTCCATTCCATTGGGCAAATATATAACCTTACTCATCCTCATCACCCCACTCTAAGTTCTGGAGCAAACGAAACATCTCGAGTCCATCCTCCCTATCTTCAATTGAAGGAATAGCTTCTTCCCTTGTAGGTGATTCATTCTCCATTACCTTCTTCCTCTGTAGTTCTCTCTCGACTTTCTGGTTTTCTCTAATCCCTTTTATCCTTTGTGTTCGGCTAATACGGTCATCCTTCTGAGCAACGGTATTTTTTCTTCCTTCTTCCACAATTTCTTCGAGATCATCAAACAATATCATTTTTGCCTGTATTTCATTTTCCTTGCTCTTGCTATCTAAATTCTCTTCGTATTTGATGATTTGAGTAATTTCCTCAATTCCCTTCCCCTTATATAATGTCAGGTGTTCAAGTAGTGATAATTTATGAAATTCCTTTTCTTCATTGAGTGTATAGATATGAGTAAGATTTCGTGGATCATACCATATCTTGATTTTTCTCGACCCATTTATTCTGGCATCCTGATACCACTGGTTTTTCAAGCTATAATCCGAAACATATAACATCTTTTTGAATTTGACTCCTCGAGCGGTTATGGATGCCGTTTCGGTTGGGAGTAAGTGAAGTTTCATTGTCTCCTCTGACAAAGTCCTCAAATGTCCCTTTTGATGTTGTAGTCCATGCCGCCAAATCTGGGATGGGATTCTTTCAACTTTACCAATCATCATTTCATCCAAAACATACTGGCTTAAAACGTGATAATTGTTATGAAAAAGAACACACTTTATAATGACTCTAGTGAATTCTTCAAGTGTCATGTTTGCTTTTAGGCGATAATCTCCGTCACCCCTTTGCACAACAGTGCTCCCATTTTTCACAACACCATCAGTGAACGGCTTGACTTTGAGGTTCAATTGAGCAAAGGCTTGTTCAATTATCCCCTTATAATCCGCTCTGTAAGCTGGCGTATTCTGTATGGTGATTCCTAAATTTTCAATAGCACTTTCGATTTGTCTACCATTTAGCTCCCCACGGTCTGCCAATATACGTTGAGGAACACCAGCAATATCCCATTCGTTCTCATTCAATGTGATACCATGCTGTGAACAGAACGCTTCCTTTGAAGTCATACTATTTACCAAGGCCATCATAACGCCAGTATACGAATTAAAAGGTTCGAAGCTTATCGAGAACCCCACAATACACCTACTATATATGTCTATACATAAGTAAAGTGTTGGGCGACCTACAATAATATTTCTATTTGCAGATGACACTAGGTATATATCAAAGGGGGTTGAATCTATCTGCCAAAGCGTTCCTGGGCCAAGCCCTGAATCCTGCGTAGAATCACCGATAATGGTTCGATAATTTTGGTTATAAATTCTCATACCCTCTCGTTTTATAACCTCCTTTTTCGGATTATTCATCTTTCTATACCAATACAAAAATTGATGGTAGGTGGGAACTTCGGATAGATTTTCAATAATCGAAATGTCATCTCCCAAATGGTCCTTCTTCTTTTCGGTAAAGAAGTCCCTTAGAATGAGTTCATAGGTGAGTTTCAACGAGTTTTGACGATCATTATAGTAGTAGCGATTCAATCCAGTTTTAAAATAGTTTTTAATCTTAGCATCTATGTTCACACCTGTTTTTATAGTCGCATCTTTTCTTGGCCTTCCCCGTTTTTTCTCACTGCTTCTTCTTTCCTTTCCTCTTGAACCACAGTTAGAGTAGTATGGTAACAACCCGTTTCGAATTTTTCCTCCTTTCCAGTAACGAATCAAATAATTCTTTACAGTGGAGTAGTTTACTCCATAGACATCCAAAGCCGTTCTGATTGCTTTTTCTCTGTATTTTGGAGTAAAAGTATCGGATTCATTATCAATTTGTTGCAATACACAACTGACAATTTCCCATGCTTTGTCCCTTCTTTGTATTACAGCTTTACTTAGTTCATCTTCAATCACATTCATTTGATACCGGTCATTATCTATGACATGAACACTTCCCTCACTAAGACCTAAAAGGATATTGTCTATACTAATTAAAAATGGCCATTTCATAGTGTTCATTTGGATGACATATAATATAGAAGAAAGACGATCACAATACACTACTCGCACTGTCTTGTTGGTATTTAATTCCAATAGCATATTCTCCACTAATTCCATGTTTATCCCCTCAACTCAATAATTCTATTACCCTTTCAGAAAGGTTAATTGGTTTGTTCATATCAATCAAAACTACCTTTTTAGCTAATAAATACCGAAAGAGGTATAACCCCTCTCCCTTATTTAAACCCTCAGTTTTATCAAACAGTTTCAAGACATTTTTAATAGAAATATCCTGATTTTCTATTAAAAATCGATACAATAAAGATGATAATTCATTTATTTTTTCTGCATTTTCTGTTGGAAGTAAGGTTTCTCGTACCCACTCAATGTTCTTTGCAAGTTGCCGCGGCAATTGTTTCTCCGTGATGATTTTCCAATCAACACCTCTAGCAAGCCAATATCTTCTTTCTATTTCGAGTTTCTCAAATGTAATCTTTCTTTTAAGTTCTGAAGAGTTCTTTACCGATCTAGCAATATGTGATTCTCTTCCCTCTTCATCTTTTACAGTCACTAAAAAACTCGTGGTGAGCATATACTGGACATTAGTTTCCTTATCTCTAAACTTTTCGAATCGTAAATCTCTTCTATCATCTATAACTTCCATAACATCTAATAGGGGATAACTCTCTCTGATATCTGTGACTTTCGAATGAAACTCGAACAACAGGAATGCACGATACTGATTGTCAGAGTGGAGCTGATGAATTCGTCTTGTCTTTATTCCCAGTATCCTTGAGACCCTCCCTTTAGAGGAATACTCATAAGTATTCTTCCAAGGCTTGTAATTGGGGCCTGTGCCTTGTCCCCTTCCTTCCTTTATGTATCTTTCGAGTGTGTTCTTCGTCCATTGATTACTAGCCATTGAACTCCCTCCATTTTTGAATAAAAAAATTGACTATAGACAATCTGATTCGTTTTTTTTGAATAGATTATCAATAGTCAATTTCAAGTTTTATTATTATATTTTTGCTGATGTTCAAGTTCAAAGATTCACCTCTAAGTACAAATTATCAAGATCCTCTTGCAGAATACCTAAATAGCGTTTTGTTTCAGCAATCGAACTATGATTCAATGCTATACAGATATAGTCTAAAGATATTCCTTTCTGAAATGCGAAAAATCCCCAAGTTTTTCTCATTCCATGAGTACCAAACTTTTCTTTTATCCCCACCATGTCACATGCATCGTTAAGCATCCCCGCAGCATATTGTCTAGATATCGGTTTATTGGTCCCTTTTCTACTAATAAACAAATATTCATCTAAATCTTTATCGGGGAATTCCTTCATAAATTCTTTAATTGCTTTAGACAGATTGATAGTGACAGGAAATCTTTTGTATTTTCCAGTTTTCTTTTCATGTAGTTCTATAAAGCTAGATGGCTTTTTCCCATCCCAAACATCCTTCAGTTTAAGTTTTAGAATATCACTGATTCTAAGTGCTGATGAAATGCCCACCATAAATAGAAGGTAGTCTCTCTTATTTTTCCCACGTAAGTAACCCTTTACTGCTTCAAGTTGTTTTTCTTCTCGAATTGGCTGAACCATATTCATATCTATTCTCACCTCCAAATGTTCCTTTACAAATCATTTTAATACCAAGATTCAGGAAACCACAAGAGCCTGGAGGCAATAGAGAGACCTTCTAGATTTAGGCTTTACTCACATTCTGCTCTTTTAGCCTATAACTTTACAGAATGACCTGATTTTAAGGATTAAGTAAGATTCACCAGCTACCCTGTAATCAAAAAAAATAGGAGTACTGATAAATCAGCATTCCTTTGTTTACACAACCTGATTCTGTAAAGTTTTAATAACACCAATAGGTAGAGTTATCAAAGTAAGTAATATTTAATTCGGTTTTTCTTAAAACATTTTAAAATACTCTCAGTAAATATGTTAAAATAAGTGTATTTTTGTAAAAAAGAGGGAATGTTTGAAATAAGTAGAATGATAGCCAATAATTTATTGTCTAAAATGTTAATATTTTTATTTTACATTAATCAGGAGATGATAAGGTGGAGACGACTACAAATAAGAAAGATTTTTCATTAGATGATATATTTAAAGAATTAGAAGCTGATTATAAAAAAATGATCAAACCTAACATCATGATTGCTGGAAAAACAGGTGTTGGTAAAAGTACATTGATAAACTCTATTTTTAGAGAGAATATGGCTAGAACAGGGACAGGAAAACCAGTAACACAACATTTAAAAAAAATATCCAAAGAATCGGTACCCGTTATTCTTTTCGACACAAAAGGACTTGAACTGGAGGATATAGCAAGAGAAGAAGTAAGAAATGAGATAATCGAAGAAATAGAAAGTAGAGAAAAAAACAATGATGTAAATGAACATATCCATTTGATGTGGTATTGTATCTCATACGAATCTGGTCGAATAGAAGAGGAAGAAATTGAATGGATTCATCTATTCTCAAAGAAAATGCCTGTCATCCTAGTATTAACACAATGTATTAGTGATGATGAAGCCTTTGCCAAGCAATTAGACAACCTAAACCTCCCTGTTATAAATACAGTAAAACTATTAGCCTCACCTAAAAAAATTATGGGTAATTTTGTAGTTCCTCCTTATGGATTAAGTACATTAGTCCATGCAACTTTTGAAGTTCTTCCAGAAGTCACAAAAAGAGCCTTTGTAAATGCTCAAAAAACAGATATTAAACTAAAAGTGGAACAAGCAAAAAAGTGGTCACTTGGTTTCATTGCTAGTTCTTTCGGAGTTGGATTTACTCCAATTCCATTTTCAGATGCAATAGCCCTTGCAGGGATACAAATAACTTTAATTACAAAAATAACAAACATATTTGGCTTTCCAAATTCCAGGGCACTCATGCAAACTATAATTTCAGCGATTGCAGGTTCTGGCACTGCTTCCTTTGTTGGAAGGGCATTAGTAGGTAATATTCTCAAATTCATTCCTGCTGTTGGAACATTTGCCGGTGGACTTATTAATGGTGCTGTTGCATCAACATTAACAACAAGCCTAGCATTTGCTTATATTAAGGTTTGTGAAAAACTAAGTAGTATTGAAGATTTAGACGAACTTTCCCATGAAGATATTGCTAAAATGGTAAAAGAACAATTTGAAAAAGAGTTAAAAAATAAATGATAAAAAAGTTTTGGCTTTGGATATTAATAAAAAGTTCACAATCGATAAAATGGGGAATTCCAGCTAAGGAGTCTCCCCTTTTTTAGATAAATTTAGTTATTAATATACACCTTTTCATGAAAAATCCATTTACTTTAGTATCACTTTACAGTGAAACACTACAAATCCCAAATACAAGAATTTCACATGGAATACACCGTATAATTTTCATCCGCTAACTTCAATGTTTAATGTCAATCATATTTCAAATAATAATCTCTAAAAATAACTCTAAGTTATGTATATAGACAATATGACATCCACATCTATAGATCGCCGTTCAATACTATCCTCACAAAATTAAGTCTCTAAAAACTCTATACATAACTTTTTAATGCAGGTTTCCAGTAATCTCTACACCTTTCACGTAAAAGAAGGGTAAAGCATTCTACCTTTACCCTTAACTAGCATTCTTCCTTCTATTCAGCATGCCAAAACACCCGTTAAACAATCTCAGCAAATCCAAGGAGAGCGGGACTATCTTCTTTTCGCTGTCAACCATTCCAATATTTCGTAGTGCTGGCACTAATTTTTGAAGAGATTCTTTACCACGATTAAGCTTTTTGTATTTGTTCTTAACATTGGTTTCTGTAAAAGCCTTCGCGATATAAATTGGAATTTCCATAGCTGCTCCACGGATTCGATTGAATTCCCGCAAATCTATTTCTTCCCGATTTATGTCCGTCCATTCTAACACCAAATGCGTGAATCTAATTGCCTGTTTGTAAAGATTCATCTTACGAAAATGTTCTACTTCTGTTATCATTTCCTTTCCTCCTCTATGCCTTTTTGGTCGAGTATCTTATCAATCTCTCGAATCTTTGTTAAAAGCATTTGGAATATGATTTCCGCTTCATCATCTAACTTGCGATATTGTTCCTGTGAGATATAATCTTCCATCCTTGCCATATCGAGAAAACTTTGGCACTCAGCAGCAGAACCCAGAGCACTGTTCAGGCGATCACGCTCTTTCCCATAATAATGATTACCAATGCCCTCGCTGATATTTGCCACTATACTTGTTGAGGCACGACGCAGTTGGTCAACCATATTGTATTTCTCCAATTCAGGAAAACCCTTAATCATTGAAGAGATTTGGCTCTTAAATTTCAGTGCACATTGATAAACATCCAGTTTTCTTGGATTAAGTACCTGTTTTTTGGTAAGTTGCATATTGACATCACTCCTATTTTTATTTTCGTTTAATTTGGGATTACTGGTTTTGAAGTGTTTTTTTGAGGGGGGTTCGTTGTGTTTTAAAGGGAAGGATCAAAATCATATATCTGTAGTTCTCTATTCTCATTCAAATAGTGGTTAATGAGTATCGTTTCAGCTTCGGTGAGATCTGCCATCCCTTGAATCATCCATACTCTTCCTTCTGTTGCTAGTTGCAATAAGATGGTTTGAACATCAAAAACATTGAAAAAGACTGCTTCCCTGTAATTTCGATAATTCATTTGAGTCCTTGTTACTAACTCGTTCATAGTTTCACCTCCTTTACAAAACTTCTTATTTTGGGGTAAACCAAGAAAGTTCATTGTATGTCTAACATTGCAAACCTTGATCACTCATTATTGAGTTTTTTTTGTAGTTTGGTGTAAGAAAAAATGGGTGATTTTGTTCAATGAAGATGTGAGGATTTCATCCAAATTGGAGAACAGATAGCTTGGGAGAATCAGATCATTTACCAGGTTATTCTTGTTTTTCTTTCTTACTTCTGAAATATAGCCCTGTAGTCAATAGGAGCATTATCTCTTAATATTTTCCTTTCTGTCAAATTCAAAAACAGTCTATACTCACATTTTATGAAACTGTTCAAAAGCTCCAAAATTACCTCCCTTTCTGTTTCAGATAATGATTGGTCTTTTGATAACTCTCTGTTCAATACAACTCTTCCAAAAAAGAATGTCCTAAAATTGTTATTGAAGACCAAACATTTACCTTTCGAATTGATAAAAATCTCTTTGTTCATTCCTGAAGTACCAGTGTTAGTATTCGAAAACTCCATAGCTTTATGATAAACTCTAAATCCCTTAATGAATTCACCACTTTCTCCTTTAAAGTATTCTCTTTTAGTCTTTTCTTTAGGTTCTCCATCTTTCCAACTCTCTCTTTTAAATATTGGTTCTTCTCTAAATTCAACTATTACACATTTTTTCATTGCCTCATTTAAGTTCTGAACCGGGCTAAATTTTTCTTCTTTTAACTCTCTAATTCTCTCAAGCTTCTTTAATTCTGTTTTTGATAATTGATTTTTCATTTTACAGTCTCCTTTTCTACTAGCATTTGATTTAATGAGTTAGTTTCTACCATAATTCTTTCTCCTTTTCATGATTTCTTTAGCAGCAACATTTTTTCTCTCTTTATCTTTATTGCTAACTCTATTCTATTATCTATTCCCAGGATTTAATATTTTTTTAGGTTCGAACGTGTCTTATACCTAAACTATTAAATTCTGTTTTCTTACATCTATTGTTTATGGAAAGCCAACCCTCGAGAGAGCTATAGAAAAAAGAGAAAAAACAGAGGCCTAAACTGATATAGAATTAAATGGGGAACTACTTCCCCAACGTCCCTTAATTTATATCATCTTCCTAATTTACTTCCCTTTTCACTATGTAAACTTAACATTTAGCAGAATTCCTGACTTTACAGCATGGATACAGCATTCATTTTAAAGGTATATTGTTCCTTCCACTTAGCATAAAGCTCATGAAAGTGATCCAAGAAATATTCTCTTTGAAACTGTTCTAAAAATTCAATATCTTGATCAGTGAAAGATAGCAAAGGAATCTTGTAGAACGGTTTTGTATCCATTACACCTTGACTTTCAAAGTCCGAGAAGAAGTACATATCCACCATGTCGGATAAAATAGCTATTTTTACTGTATCCTTTTCCGCAAAGTATCTTCCCAACCGCCTTATCTGGCTTTTCATGTTTTGATTTTCCACCATTGGCACCATAAGGACAAGCGGGTTGCATTCACGATCAAGGAGGAAAATTTTCGATACCTCCATCGATTCCCACATATTACTCATAAATTCCTCAATCACCATTTTTGAATTCATAGTTAATTCCTCATTTCTTTAATTTTTTTAATTCTATGATTTAATTTTACACTGGGGATATAAAAGGTTGCCTGCAAGGCTACATATACCTTTTCTTCTAGCTCTTTCGAGATCTTATATCCTCGGAATCGTTTAACGCCTTTGAGTTCTTTTGATTCTATCTCCTCCTGTCGGGATAATGTGTTTTTGGGAAGTTTAATCACAGAGTTAATGTTGAGGTTTTTTAAGGTGCAATTCTTTTGTGGAGTGTTTAAGGGGGAGACAAGAGTTGGTTAGATCTGAACTTGTTTAGATAATGTTCAATTAGAATTTTCTCATCTTCACATATTTCTTTTGAATCTTTCAGAATCCAAACAAGTCCTTTCTCAGCCAAGCTTTTCAGGTTACTTTCAATATCAAAGATATTGTAATTCGATAATTTCCGAACTTTCCAACACTCTTGTTGTATTTGCCTAACTTTTTCATTCAATTTGAATCATCTCCTTTTAAATTCGATAACGAAGGATTAGGAACATACAAAATCAGCAAAATAGAAGAGTTATCCAACCTAATTTATCCTTCAGTTGACCGATCTTTTTTTGTGGGTTCTCAAAACTGAATTTCATTTAGCGTTTATAAAACTTATACAATAGTTCATGCATGGCTTCCCATTTTTCGTCCTCCGGTACGGATTGGTCCTTTGGAAAGAAACGATGTATTCTACACTGTTCATCATCACTGTTGCGTCCATAAATCTTTTCATAAGTTTTATAAAAGACTAAGCATTCTCCGGATTTTGTGATAAAGACTTCCCTATAAACGTTTATTTCTCCGTCAAATGCTTCCCATTCCTTATATCTGATTAAGAATAATCCGCAAATGACTTCTCCATCCCTATTCAAAAAGAATTCTTCATCATAGTACTTCCCATCTTTATCTACCCTAGCACTTTTGCAAATCGGTTCTAAACTATCTTCGTGGTCCAATATCATTTCTAGCAAGCTTTCAAAATCGAAGTCATACATATTGGATTTATTCTGAACAAAATCAATTACATTGGTTTTCATAGGATTTTCTCTCCCTTTTCTAGTTTTTTTTATTATTATTTATCGTATTCCTTTTCCCTCTTGCTTAATCGCCTTTTATGGTTCTACCTTATTTTTTTCTGTAATCACTTGTTAGATGAACGAAAGAACAGGCTTGAATATCTACTCGATCTCAAACATTATCAAAATGGCAAGGTTTGAGTAGTGTCAAATCATTCATTTCAAAAATTCCATCCATTCCTCTTCAGATAGCTGTTCAATATGCTCACTTAGAAATTTATCAATGCTTTTATCCTCCTTAATGGCCATTTCCCAATAGTATGGATTATCGACAAAGACAATTTCAGCAATGTTTTTTACGCCTAGCTCTTTACACAACTCTTTTCTGTCTCTTTGAATCCAGCGTTCTCCAACGACAACTGCAACGATTTCACCTTTCTTAAAAGGACAAATATCCTTTTTAACCTTTTCTAAAGCAATGATGTCAACCACATCATCACTTTTGTCCCTTTTATGATACTTCCTTAACTCTCTTTTCATTGTTGTATTATCCTCAAAATTGATGAAAGATGCTTGTACTCCCATGCTAATTCCTCCTTAAATTATCTTTTTGATAAATTATTGTTACGGCTTTCCCATTTGATTTCTTTGAGGTTTTGACTCGATTGTGAGTATTGTGAAGATTTCTTTAACAACCAACACGCTTACTCCTTTGATTATCCTGTTTGACTACTGGATTTTGGTTAACTCGTGTATTTCTGTTTACGGGTAAAACTCCAGCGAGGTAAATACGATGAAGATAGGTGTTACTTTATTTTTTACGTGCCTTGTCACTCCTATTTCCTTATATTTCTCCTTCTCCTTTCGTTCCCAATCAACTACACCGTAAGACATATTCAGTAAATTGATCAGCTCATCTCTTACAAATTAACGTTGCTTCCATCTTGATCTTCCTTTCTGAATTGAAGTATTTTTTTACTTTACTGCCTTTAGGCAATACAAAGGTAATATTATTGCGGGTTTACACCCGCTAAATATTAATCAGTCATATATAAATTTGCTATTTCAGAAATTTTATCTAAAATTACAATTATATTATCTTCTTTATGTGTCATCCACGTATCATTCATTAAATTCAATGGAATCGAGGAAGATTTGGAATTATAAAGTGCTGCTATATTTAATTTCTTCAATTCAGCTAGAATATCGTTTTTACACATACCATATTTATTGAGCATTACCTCAATATTAATTGTAAGTTTTAAATTTCCCTCAACTAACTCAATTAGGTTCCTTTCCTTTTCCAAAAGTTCACCTAACCGCAAACAATACTTTACAAATGTATCATCAAAGTGTGTTGGGTCAACATGAAGGGTGATATTATACCAGTCATCAATTAATTCACCAATCAACTTCTTTTGAGCATTTGTTATGATTTCCTTCCCATATTCCGTTCGTCTAACAACATTCAATCGGAACATATCATCAGGAAAAATGAATTCATTCACTTCCAATGTTTGCATATTCTCTTTGATTAGAAATGTTTCCATACCTAAGCTTTTCAATACTTCTTCTAACGACAAGTTCAAAGCCCGCATAATTACTTTTAAAGACTGAGTAGTTGGATCTTTCCTTTTACCACTTTCAAGTCTGTATAAATAAGAATCGCTTAATTTATGTCCACATTTCTCTGTTTCCTCTGAGAATTTTGCAAATGACCAACCTCTAGATTCTCTCTCTCTTTTGATAAGAGACCCTAAGCCTAATGTTGTTTCGTTTTCCAAAGATTCACCTCCCAATAATTTTAAGATGCTTACAACCTTATAATTTTATTCTAACATTACCATTACCTATAGTCAATAGTAAATCGCGTGATATTTCAAAATAGAAATGACACCCCTTAGTTTGAACCTTAACTTAGTGACATAACTTTTCCTATAGTAAATGACTTTTCAAAAATATTTATTTACTGAACACTATCTAATTACCCCGAAATTATGATGAGCCAAGGTTGATCCATGAACATTATGGGTTCACCCATCTAGGTTATTGATAAGTACACAAAACTGATTCATTCCTCTTTACTCTTCATATAGAGCACTGATCTATTATCCTACAGGATTAATGAATACTTTCTGGAGTGCTTAGCATGTATAAGGTCACACTCAATGAATTTGGGATTTAATGGTTTCCTCTCAAATTTAGTCTATTTCCTTTATTGATTAAATTCTTTCACTTCATTAAAGCAGTGCTTTATTATTCAACCATTCCCTTTATTCCCCTAAGTGAATGTTCTTTGTCAATGGAGCATCAGAATGCCAAAATCCTATTTTTGAAAGGTATATCGGTTTATGTTTCTGTAAAATCGATTTTCTACAAAGGAAATGCCAGCTACCAAATCACTATCTTGATTAATTATGGAGTTTAATAGACCCTTATTGGTTTAATGGAGGTCATAGCATTTAAATCTTTTTTCTATTGAAATGGAATATTTCTTTAACAGTTATCTATTATAAAAGGACAATAAATTTAAAGGGGGAATGATGATGGATACACAAAAATTTATGAGTTTATCCTCGTTAGTTAAAGTAGAAACAGTCAACAAAATGTTAAAAATGGAGCAAAAGGATCATTTAAAGAATGTGGCTTCTAAATTAGGATTATCCGAATCCACTTTCTCAAAAATCATGAGAAATAATGCAACTTTTCAATTCAACAAAACAACTAAACTTTACGATCGTATTATGCCAATTGAGGAATACAAGAAATTCCTCGAGTCGAGTTCAAACGAGGAAAAAACAGAGGAAACACTTGAGTTTGTTGCTGAACATCTTGAAGATTTAAAGAAAATATTGAACGCATACCGTAGTCAATTGATGCTGGAACCAGAGATTTACACTCCAAGCAGCGAGACTATTACAAAGACGATTCAAGTCAACGGTGATATCTACCGTAAATTTTCTGAACTGCATTCCAGTCAATTTTCACATTTACGACTTCGTGACATCTTCAGTAAATGTCTTCTTGATTTCGTCAAAACATATGGTCATAAAGAAATAGAGAGTCCTGAGAAGTAGCACAGGATTCTCTTTCTTTTGTTAATAGTAGATCTTCTTGCATCTACCACTCTTCACCTGAATATTTATTAGGCATAAACGGATAATGATAAATTTCGATATCCTTATCAATAAATCCCCTTCTCTGTGCAGCCTTTAACGTTTGATACATATTTTCTCGACCAACAACATTATCAGTGTGAATGTAAATTTTATTCCCAGGTCTTAAACCATTTTCACAAATGATTTTTACTAAATCATAGCCAGTCCTTTGTATTTCACCTGTTTCATTCAACCCTAAGTCATGGTCTAACGAAAGAATATGCACTTTTTTAGTTTCTATTACATGGACAGCCCCTTCCACTGTTTTAACACCAATAAACCCCTCTGGTATATCTCGTAAATCATCCAAATAGAGGTTGACCCATCCATATTCTCGAAGTAACTTAATTGTTTCAGTTTGAACTTCACCATTCCATCCAAAATATGCCCGATCCAACGAAAGAGGTTCTATTGTGGCATAATTCTTTAATAAATACTTTGTAATGTCTACAAAATTAAAGAAGCACGATGTGGACAACGGCGTTCTTCCAAGAGAATCTTTCATGTTAGGATTAGCACCACATTCAATAAGTTCCGTTACAAATTCAATACAATTATTAAAAACTGCCCAGTACAGTAGAGTCTGTCCCTGAACCTCTTCATTTACATCGTTTTGCTTTAAATATTTCCTTAAACCAGGTACGTCATTCTTACTCAATAAACTTAAATAATCCATGAAAATCACCACTTTCAGCAATAGATACAATAGAAAATACACAAGAACAGAAACTGATCCTATCCAGTAAGGAAGCTAACTGGAACGGTTGAAGCTCCATTAAAAGCCTCCTATAAAATGATTACTGTTTAACCGTATAATTTCCGCCATAAAGTTATGTCAAAATAAGAACAATTTGTATTTTATTAACATATAGAGAGGTGAATCTTTTAAAATAGGTTCGATGGTTATTCAAGGAGGGATTAGTTTGTTTAATGCTAATGATAACACGCAAGTCGTATTTCCAGATGAAATATTAAAAGGAAAGAAAATCGAATTCATTGTAGTAAGCCCCATTAATAATAGCGTCGGCGTATCTGGCGTATCCGGTAGAATAAAGAATTTACATTTATTAAGGCTCTATCAATTAATATGTGATGAAGACCAAAAGTTTTACCCGACACACGAAATTGGAGCATTTACCTTCCATTCAAAATTAGAATTAATCGAATTTGCCAACCAATTGCCCGAAATGTCGGCTTTTGAAATTTTAATGGCAATGAATCCACATCCAGCATTAACAAATTGAATACCAATGTCATCAATCTTTGTAGCTATTTTGAAGCGATTAATTTCTTATTAATGATTTAACTTGCAACTGGGTGGAATGGATTTTTCTCCTTATCCAATGGCACTAGGCGGGAAGTCAGAGGATTGGATAGAAACCATCGAATCTATGCAATTTTTTGTTCCGGCTGAATCTACAGTGGTTGTCGAAGATACGGCATCTGCGGGTAATGGCATTTTCGCCTTGATTCAAGATAAACCTATGGTAGCATTAGATCAATACAACCCAGCTTTGGATGGTGAACCAAAAGAGTTTAAACAACTCACGCAAGCAGAGGCAAAAGAACAGATATATGCGTATTTGAAACCCTATTTGGTAGAGGGGGCAACTAAAGAAGAAATCTTCTCACGGTGTCGCCAAGTCTCTACTCATGGATGGGCGTAAAAAGTTAAATCAAGAAATGGGAGATGCCTAAAGTGTCTCTCTTTTTTTCTACAATTATTTGGAGGAGACAATGAAATGATGACAAATGATGGGGCAAGGAACTATTTCAAGGAGTTAGGATTGACCTATTCAGCCATTCGTGAAGAGGATATTAAAGTTCTCAACAAGATTTTGGCTGAGGAACTGAAGCTGTATAAAAGTTCAGGATGGGAACATGCCGAAGCGATGGATATGAAAGTCCGAAGAGTATTGAAAAAGGATCTAAAAGTAATGGATACCGGTTTAGAATATGCTTACCTAAAAGTAAAAGGAAGTAATTTTGAATCAAGGGAAGCCATCTCCTTTAACAAAGACGGATTCATTGGCTTTGCGGGAGAATTGGATAGCGAAAATACACAGCCCATCTTAAAAGCATTTTGCAGATGGTGTGACGCATTGGAAAGGAGCTCTCATGTATACCTTTGAATATAAACAAGTTGTGTTTAGCTCTTTGACTAAACCATATTATCAGGAACTTGATGTTGAGAAGCTCAATGAGTTAGGGATGGAAGGTTGGGAGTTCATTGGTGTATTTAGTGGCCGATGTCTCTTCAAAAGAAAGAAAGGTTAATAAAAAATGACCTGGTTCCCACTTATGGGGTCCAGGTCTTTCTTTTAGATTCTGCTTTTCAATTGTCCATAATTTAGATAGATACCCCAATCATTCGAAGTCACTGTTTGAGCAAAACGCGTTACTTTTTCTCCGCTCAATTTTGCAAAAACCCACTCATACTTCTCCTAATATATCCATTTTTATTGCCAATAGGCAAAACAGGTTACTTTTCCTCCGCTCAATTTTGCAGAAAAACCAAACTACGCACTTTTCTTCCGCATAATTTTGTAGCTTTGACGAATTGTAGTGAAAATTGGTATACCTAAATAGTCAAACATCTAGCCATAATTTGGGAGGTGTAAACTCATGGAGCTTGTTTTCAAAAATCATGTACCAGTTGCAAATAAATTGCTTATTACTTTATAAGGTCTTAATAAAAATGCAAAAACAATAGATGGGAAGAAACTCTATGAGTAGCACTACTATCCCAGATGAATGGCTAAGTGTTCGCTGGAATCGCACGATGATCAAACAGTTACTCTCTTTCCTTGGACTTGCAGACAGTACAGGAAATGTAGGTGTGGATGAATTACATCAATTAGCCAACATCACATACTGTTCCGTTCGTACACTTCGTAAACTAAAGGTCTTCCGTTCACTTGCATTAGTGGAAAGTACCTATTTGTATGGTGAAATAGGCGTAACTGATCTGCCTCGACATGGAGCTGCTTAACTAACTCAATGCTTCGACTGTACTGATTTCCTCACCTTTATAATCAATCATAGTAGGATTCTTAAAATGTGTCGAAGGCCGAAAATGATTTCGACTTTGGTTCACCTTGAATTAGTCATAAAGGTAACTAATAGAAAATTTCGAATATGTTCAAGTAGAAAAAAGCCAGATATACCAACTCTTCTAATACTTCCTTACTAACTTTAGTGGTCTTCTCTGCCTTTCCGCTAAGCATGCAGCCATTTCATCAGATTGATTTGCCTTCATATAGAGATCACCATATATTACATTTATCATCTTTGAAACATCCCTCAAGCGTTCTTCATCCATTCCAGGTATTAGATTAGACACTGTCTCGTAAGACTTTTCTCGAGTATCAAAGAGAGCGGGTTCGGTTATGGTGCATGCAATTTTTAATGCCATTTCCGCTGTCTTAATTCTGTAATTCGTCGCACCACCTCTTAAATACTCCAGTTCCATTTTCAACTCCTTCAATAAGTCTTCATGTTTAACTCCACTCTTTCTCAAGGAATCCATCGGAAAGCCTCCTATTCCTCTTTAATTGAGATTTATTAACTTAGAGACTCAATGTCCCTTTTAACCCACTCAATGGTTTCTTCAATGGTTTTGACCCCCAATTGTGTACGCGGTATCCATTTTCCATCTTTATAAAGTAAAAATGAACTTCCTGTCTTTGAAATGTTACCAATGACATTTTTTCTACGGCCTATTTTCTTTCTAGTGATACATTCTCCATTAACTAAATTATTCTTTATTGAATTCAGCTTTAAACCTGGCACTTTCTCAAGTTGTTTCAAGAGAATCTGATTATCCATTTCAACTCTCCCTTTTTAACCATCATATAGTCAATGAGTTCGTAATAAAAGGAATAATCAACCAACAAGACCTATTTATAATTAAAAGTACTCCACCCTACGCCCTCTGACACTGTGACATAAAGAAAAAGGCAGCAATAATATAACTGCTACCTTTTCCATAAATTCAATCTGATCTTCGTAACTACTTTATGCTTATTTTTTCCCTTATGATTTCCTTCACTAAAGGATGCTCTAATCCAAAATCAAATCCATTCACAAGGATATTTAATTTTGTCTCCAGTGATGCTTCTCTTAAAACAGCCTCAATTCGCCATACATAGCTTGGACTAAGATTTACTCTCTGAGCCAAATCCTCTAGGGAATAAAAGTTCTTACCTCTTAGTTCTCTAACCAATTTACCAAATTCAAATGATTCCTCTTTCTCCATCATTATTTCCTCCTTCAATAACTACGAATAGTTCCTGTTTTCTCTTAAATACTTGGTATACTACTCGAGTAATGAAGGAGTTATAACTCTTCTCTTATACTTTTCTAGCTTAGCCCATATAGAGGGAAATTTGATTAGGTGCCCTCGATTAAAACAGCATTCTACCAATTTCTTCGAACGATTGAAATCATAATTGCCTAAAGGGATAATAAGTAACTACTCCTCAAGTCAAGACATTGGTTATAGAATTCAAATGACACCTGAATTTTCTTTTACAAATTTCATAGGTCCCTGCAAAAACATCGTGCTGTAATGATATTCTTCTCGAGTTTCCAAACAATAAAATCCAACTCTATAATGATGGCTACTTTCTTTGTATGCAGCCAGGAAATTAGCATAATCCTCATCCTTATCTACTCTTCCTTGTATAAGAACATCATTTTTATCTTTGGTCAAAGTGATATGAATATATACTTCATCACACTTTTCAATCATTGTGGTGTAAAAATACCAATCTATCCCCGTACCCACACGAATGTCTTGAACGCACTCTCCTTCATCTTCTGGATACCATATCGCAGTGTCTAACTCATCAATTCTTCGTTTTACCTCATCCATTTCTCCTTTCGTCCTTACACAATTCATAATTACCGGTAACCCGCCCTTTTCAGTAATTAAATTTAAATTCATATTTGTCATCCTTTCGTATATTTATTTACTAGGTTTATAGACATATGTGATACGCAAACATTTCCCATCAACTATAGGCAATGGCATAAAAAAAGCACGCTCCTCAATGGAAACGTGCTCTACTTTGACAATATATAGTTATGTATTCAATAAAAAAAATGTTATACAGTTTCATATGCCTTTATACTCCTAGTGATACATTAATTCTAACTGATATCCAGTCTTTTAGATATGGTAATTACAGGTATGCTATTATCCTTTTAGATATTTGAATGACAATATATTTGCTTGTTATATCCATTCTAAATGAATAGCACAGGCAAAAGAGGGACTGCCTTACTTGATATGGTGAGGTTAATTACTATGAATGAAGTGATTTGTTCAGTATCCGGGATACGATTCATACATATCTTCTAATATACCTTAGCAAAGTGATTATAATGCTTTCTATGTGATATTCCTCGTATAAGTCACCTTATGATGCTGGTCATATCTATGTGTTCCTGTCGTTCCACATTAGCTCTCCCATATAAGAAGAAAAAATTGTCCTCTTTCAAAACCAGGATCCTTCCATTAGGTGGGCTTTTTTTGATTCACCACTACACGATAAAAGCCGCTGAATTACTCAACGTCTTTCGTTCATTCTTCTATTTAGTTTAGATTCATTCGCCTACTCTTACAAACCATTCCCAAAAAGATGTGCCTTGAGCCACGATGAAATAATCTAAAAATGAAGCAAATCCAAATGGGAATTTAACAAGCTCTTCATCTTCAAAATTCATAGCTTCTCCTAACCACATCTTGTTAGTCCCGCTCTCTAAATCGCATTCACAGACTATTTCTATTCCGTCCAATCCGACACCCACCGGAATAAAGTTATCTGGACACTCCCATAATTCCTTATGTTCTTCCATTTCTTCAATAGAAAATAAGGTAGTCCCATCACCTCCCTTATATTCAAAAAGGGTGGCTCCATTATGCTGCATTAAAAACTCCCTCAATGCTCTCGGAGCAAAATCGGGTAGCTTTTTTAATTCGGATTCGGTAGCCGGTAGATTGAATGTAAAAGAAGCGTTAAGCACCTCTCCATCTTCTTGTTGGATCAACAATTGACCATCATTTAACCGTTGTTTTAATGAGTCTAATGTCTTCAAGTTCATTGGTCCTTTCTAATTATTTTACAATAGAGTAATTCAGCCAATAGATTGGAAATTCCTTTATTCTTTTGATTTTTTTTGTAGAAAAAGACAAACTTAAAATAAGGCAAGATTTTAGAGGCACCTCAAAACATCAACGAGATAATCATGATTATGAAGTGTTTTTCCATGTAGAATATCTTTTCCCTGTTGAAAAGAGGGAAAAGAGCTTTTATCCTTCTTTGATACTAACTGGACACTTCATGAATCCATTATATATACGGGTGATGTTCATTCCGTATGAATAGCTTAGGCATAAGGGCTGCTGACCAATTCTATATGGTTAGGAAAAACACTCGAAAGAATCGATAGGATCAAAAGCAAAAGATAAAAGAAAATGATTCTTATGTGATTTCCTTAAATAGTCTGCCTAATGATGCTAGTCATACCTATGTGTTCCTCTCGTTCCACATTAGCTCTCCCATATAAGAAGAAAAAAATGTCCACTTTCTTATTCACCTGAAGGCATTCGCTATCCCTATTTAATTCTTTATGAAATAGTCTGCATGACACTGTATTTTGAGAATGAAGTGAAAGGTAATTATCTATCGCTTGTCGAATTATATCTAATTAACATCTAATTAAGCTGGAGGTTTGGAAATGGAGCTATGGTTTAAACAAAAAGATGACCCTTACCGATTCAAAAGACTTACGGAAGCTGCATTGCATAAGGCAGAAAAATTTCTTGGTCATAGACTACCCGAAACCTTCGTTACCCTTTTGAAAAAACAAAACGGAGGAAGCATACGATATAATGCCGTCCGCTTAGAGAATGTAACCATTCATGATGAACCCTATCTTGAGTTGACTTACTTGATGGGAGTGGGTGAGGATCTCGGTATCTTGGATTCACCTTGGCTATTAGAAGAATGGGAAATGCCAACTGACCTCATATTGTTAAGTGGTGATGGACATTCCTGGATAGCTCTTGATTATCGACAAAACAAAGAAGAGCCATCTATCGTCTTTCTGGACAATGAATCAGAGGTAGATGTTACGATTGCCTCTAGTTTAGATGAATTTCTTAATCAACTTTATATAGAAGAAGAATTGCCACAGCATGAAGATCCAGATGAGGAAGAACGTTGGAATAATGGTGAAATTATAGATGAGGAATTAGTCAAAACCCTGAGTGCTTCAAATAGAATCAGCGTTAACAAAGCCCTTACCTATCTCAGCCATTATCCAAATCCCAAGATTATTGAAGCTCATGTTTTCGACTTGTTTAAACACAAAAAAGAAGAAGTGAAAGAAGAGGTTGGCTTTTATTTTTATTATGGAAATAAAATCAAGAGCATTGATGAGCAATACATAAATAAAGCAATCGAGATTATGAAACAAGATCCCGAGGTCTCTTATTATGTAGATTGGATAAAGGAATGGAATGACGAACAAAAAGAGCAGTAGATACAGACCCTTAGATCCTTTTTCTTCACCTAAGATATTTAATTCTCATAGATACCATATAATGACGCTAGTTATATCTATGTGTTCCTGTCGTACCACATTAGTTCCCCCATATAAGAAGAAAAAAATATCCACTTTAAAAATACAAAACATAGCACTATAAGTGACCCAAATGAAATAAAACTCTATTTTAACAAAGACTGTTTTCATATAAATTGTTGCTTCTAAATAGAAACGTTTAAATAAAGTTAGCTCTTCAACTAACGAGGCAGTTTAGTTGAAGAAGGAGAATTTAAACGTTTTGTTGAAATCATTACTTTATAAAAATATATGAGGGGGAATATAAATGGTCTTGCAAAGAATTAGCCTAATTACTATCGGTGCATTCAATTTGCCTATTTTACGTTCGTTCTATAAAAATTTAGGATGGGAAGAAACAGAGATAAGTTCTGATAATTACGCTGTCTTTAAAACGGCAGGTGTCAATCTTTCAATATTTCCTATTGAGGAATTGGCTAAGGATGCAGCAGTTGAAATTACTCAAAGCGTAGATACCTTTCGTGGAGTATCTTTTTCAATCAACGTAGATAAACCCGAAGAAGTTGATACAACAATTGATGCTATTAAAAAAGCAGGTGGGAATATTTTAAGAGAACCAAGCGATGCCTTCTGGGGAGGAAGAACAGCTTATTTTTCGGACCCTGAAAACAACCTTTGGGAGATTGCTTGGAATCCAGATTCAGTATTCGATGAACGTGGAGCTATGATTTCCTTTTAATAGGTTCTTACTTATGTATGCCTTGTATCAGTTTTCTTAAAGTACCAGGTCATTACTCCGAAGGGCTGTGATCAGCTCTTTTTGTTATTCCGTTAAAGGGGCAGTTTAGCTGAAGAAGGAATGCATTTAATATTTATCGAATAATGTGAAAAATAGGTGTCAAAGAGGTGATATTTATTGAATAAGAAATTTATTGCCTTATTTATAGGTTTAGTAAGCGTTTTGTTATTTGCCTGTATTCAAGAAGTAAAATTTAGAGCAACCATTGAAGAAATCAATGAGGATAGTGCTATTGTTGTCGATTCCAAAGGCGGTAGAATAGTTGTTGATCTATCGGTAAATCGTGCAGTAACGTTTCAAATTGGGGACGAAATAGAAGTAGGTTATGATGGTGTAATGCAAGAATCCAGTCCTGCTAAAATTAATACCCTATCCGTTGAATTAGTTGAATAATACGTTAGTGGAAAGCTCATTAAATTAAAAATAGTAACGATTTCAAAATAGAAAATATTAAATAACCTTTTCTGTTGAACTCCTTATGGTAGAAACGGGGCAGGTTAGCGGAAGAAGGAAAATCGAGACAGAATAACGAATTAAATGTTAAATATGGTAAAGTGGGTGATTACGTTGACTGATGATAGTATCCAAAGAACGATAGTTGTATTATTGGCTTTCCTCGTTGTGGTTTTAGGAGTAATAGCATTCCAGTTAGCTGAGATAAGCGATAAAATTAATAGTGTTGGAGTTGCTGTCGATTCTAAGGACTTTATTATTAACACTGTAGATGATGAAAGCGTAAATACAGGAGAATAACAAGAGCCACTAGATTCTAGTGGTTTTCTTATTTTAAAAATTTCTATCCCGAGTTAAAGTGGGTGAGAAACTCCCAATAGGCAATGAAAAAGTATATTAAGTTGTGAATAAATGCACTTAAACAAAAGGGGGCTTTAGCGGAACAAGGAGACAGAGAAAATCTATCTATCTTTTTTGCCATTAGCAATAAAGTTTACAAAATGGACCTAACAAACAAAAAAAACGAAGGCCTATATGTGTAGACCTTCGTTTTTCATCTCCTTTATCCGCCTTTGCAATGTCTTAGGCTGTATACCTAATTCGCGACATATTTCCTTTTTCTTGAGCCCTTCGCCTAACAGTCCCCTTATTCTTTGTTTCTCCTCTTCCATCAAAATCCTCTTGCTTACGTTTGGATTTCCATACATTTCTGTTCTGTACCGCTTCACTTTCTGCATTCTGTTTCTTCTCTTTTTTTCTTTACCACTTATTATCGTCTCTAGTTGCATCTTTTCTTCCATCTCTGGCGTTATACCTAGCCTTTCTAAAATCTTTTCGGTTTTGAATAAATACTGCTTTCTTTCAACATTCCGGGTATCTTGGTCAATGAGGGATTGTTTTAGTGGGATTTTAAAGTGGGAATTCAGTTCGAACATCATTTCTTTTGCTTCCGTAGGAGTAAATCCAGCCAAGAGAGCATGTGATCGAACGAGGAGGCATAAGAACCTTCTACCATCTAAGTCACCATTGAAATAGTCGACAATCTTGAAGAAGTCTCTTAATCTGTTTGTGTTGAGGGTATATGTGTTACGGAGATAAATGACTTTACTCTTTTTCTTCGGCTTGGATTTCCATGCTGGATACCAATCTGGCAAAGGATCTAACCACTTCCCTTTTATGGTTTCCACCTCATATTCATATCCAAATACCTCTACTTTAACTTTACTGCCATCCTTGCTATTGATACTACCAGGAATTCTTCCGTGTGAAGTTGTCGGTTGAGCTTCTGCACCGTACATGGACAGCCGTTTAGCAAATACCTTTGATATCCTCCTCGCTACATTTTTGGATCCGTCAGAACCAATTTTTACGTAGAGGTCCTTCATTTTATATAGCAGCCTTAGTTGATGGCCATATTCGATAGCAGATGGATGTGGAATAGTGTTCCCTACCTCATTTTCTAGAATATGTTGCCAAATTTGTTGAGGATTCTTGTTTTTATATTTTGGTATTTTTCGAAAATCCACATCTATCTGTATCAAAGGAACAGAAAACACGTTGTCCTCTGTAGCACTCCTCATTGTTTTGTAGGTTGATAGAGAATACATCAAATCTACGTTTGGTGCAAAACGGTTCGATTGCAAGATTGAATGCAACTTGACTTTATCTTTTAGGGATTGTATGGGTTGGAAGTATGTCTCTCCTGTTTCTTTATTCAACAAGTGTACAAAAGCATTGGCTTCTGTATCAAAAGCAAAGGAGAAGAAATCTGTCAGTTCAGATAAGTGAGTGGAAGAGGATTTTATTTTTGAAGGAGCATTAACGGTTTTCCTTTTTCGTTTTTTCCCCTCAGTTAATCCTAATTTCTGATAAGCATACAAACGGTGTTCAGAGAAACCATAGTTCCTTAGATTTATATCCAAGACATTTTTAGGAACACCAATCATCACCTCCAATAAATCATCTATGTCCCTTGGTTGATAAGGACAATAGGTATTCTGATTTTTGGGGGCATAAGTAGGTACCGATGGTAATTCTAGCAATGCCTGTTTATTTCTTTTTTTATATTCCTTAATGGCTCGTTCTGAATCTGTACTTGAATTTTGGAGTAGCTGTTCTGCTAAACTCATAATTAAAACCTCCTTGATGAGAACATGGATTGGGAATTCATTTTAAAAAGCACATATCATGGTAGGCCAATCAGACCTTTTCTAGTTTTATTTACAAACTGAGATAGTGTTTTAGGCGATACATGATGGACAATCTTTCATGAATAATAGCTTTTTAGAGGAAACCTAAATGAATGGGTTTAAGGCTTGAGAATTATCTAGAGACATACAGAAGGTTGTTCACTGGCGAACGGAAACCTTTTAATTGTTTTCTTTATTTTACATGTAAACCCAGATTAAATAATCTTTTTCATGTCTTAGTAAGTTCGAGCAAATTTGATAGATCCTTTAGTCTTTTTTATTAGATATCTAACAATCTTTATAAACAATATATTTACTCTTCTGTGGATTACAGATTGTCTTTTCTGCATTTTTGAGCGGAGGTTTCATGCATAGTTTTGACTTTAGGCAAAAAACAGGAGGCTAGTTTAGAGCAAAACTGCAAAATTAAGCGGAGGATTTATGCGTAGTTTCATCTTTTCTGCATTTTTAAGCGGGAAAATTGTGTGATATTTTGCCTTTAGGCAATAAAACGGGATAATAACAGATAAAAATCACTGGTAACATGCAATGATGAGCGGAAGATTTGTCCAATGTGTTTTGCCGTTTCTGCAAAATTGAGCGGAGAAAATGTGCTTTGTTTTGCCTATTGGCAATAAGGTTCTTCATATCCATTTGTCCTTCCCTTTATTTTGAGTAAATGAAATCACAGTTTTATATAGTCAGGTAGCCAACTGTTAAAGAAATTTTGAAGTGATTATATAAAAGCCATTAGCCAGTAAAGAGAAATTGAACAGTATACAATAATGTATAGATAACATAAACAAAAGAAAAAGCCGAGAAGCAATACCGTAGCAACGTTCTGGATAACGTTTACTTCGCCACAGTAATTACTTCTCGGCTCTTCAATGATTTCTATGCATTGTTTGTTGGGTCAAACTTGTTGCCACCCTCACCCGCCAGTAAAAGATGGCATGACTTACAAATCCGCTTTATGACAGCCACCACTCTTGCATTAGTGGGTGGACTTTTTTATTGTATCCTTTTTTAGAACCTTTCTTCAACAGAACCAGCAAATTAAAAACTGATAAGCAAGTGTAAAAAACCACTTTTTTACATTCTGTGAGAGGTATGAGTACAGACTATTCAAGATAGGAAGTTTTTGCACTCGATCTAACAAATAGGCAATTAGTGTTTAGGATAAAGGATTGAAAGTCTATACTGATTTGATTTGGCATAAAAAAAGAAGGTCTACCAGAAAATTTTTGGAGGGTAACTATCGTTTATGACCAACTTAAAAGACCAATGTACATTTTCTTCCTTTCATTTCTTTTTATCCAATATATTTTAGAAATCTTTCTTGGATTAGCTCTGAAATATAATAATCATCTTCAACTTCTAATCCCATTGATTCAAAAAATTTAATCTCTTTCTGTTCTTCTTCAACTAGATACTCAACGAATATTTTAGACATAGCCTCAAATCTTTTGATTTTTATACTACCTGTTTCATTTAACGCTAGTTCATATATTTTTTTTATTCTGTTATATTTCTCTTCATCAGTTATTTGCGTATCTATTGCCATTAATGACAAGTAATAAGGATTATGAATCAGGTAATCTAAGTAATACTTTCCAGCCGGGCCTAGTCTAACAGAATCCCTTGCTTCAATTATATCTAATGTGCCATTCGAATTAATTATAGCTCCAGTCCTCTGCAGATTTTTTAAAATGTCCATGAATGCTTCTAGTCTTACTACCGTGTTTCTAAATTTTTCTTCATACATATCACTAATAGAAAAATATCCTTGAGGTAATTGCCCCCGTGAAATACCAATTCTTGATTGAGCATATCTTAGGATTCTTATTTTCGTAAAATGTGAAAAGAAGCCGTCATTATCAATATAAAATATATTAATTAATGGTTCAGTCTTGTTACCATTGAAATGAATCCTATCCTGCAAAGCTAATCCTCGTAATAATTGATTAGATTCAATGAATTTCACAGATGGTGTACCAGTTGCCTGTTTAATAGCTGATGCAATCAAATTTTCAAAGCTTATGTTATAAGATGACATGATTGATTTAAAGTACTTCAGGCAATCTCTCAAATCATTATTAGCTAGCATTTCAATCATCAGCAAATTTTCTGGATTCCCTAAAAAAGTTTGCGTCATTACTTCAACTATATCTAACTTTCTTAATGTCACAACAGCTCCATTTTCTGTTGGTATACGGTAAAATTCATCCTCTTCCGTCTCTTCCTTTAACATCTTAATGCGTTTAGAAATGACATTAACGAGCCTAGGAGAAGGAATATGAAATCTCTCAATTTCAGCATAATTTAAATCTTTTTCTTTTCTATGCCCGTAGTATACTTCCTCCCTAAGAGTACAGATTACGGTACTCTTTAAGTTTTCTCTTAAAGTATTTGAATGTTTGAATACACGTTTTTGCATCTCTGCACTTAATTGGTCAACATTATCATAAATAATACAAGTACCATAGCCAATTGAACGAAGATAATCAAAGATTCTACTAACATGGTGTCTTTTATTTTTTTTGCTTTCTATAATTACTCTAGCAATTTCCCTTCTTTTTTCTTCTTCAGTTGGAAATAGGGCAATCGTACCCATTTCTTTTCTGATGTCTTTATGAAAAATAGTTTTTGTTTTTTCGGGATCAGTATATAATTCTAGTTCGTTATACTTTTCTGATAGTTGTTCTTCTATCTGCTCGAATACAAAATTCTCTATATCTCTTCCTTCTTCATCCATTTTCTTGAAATCAAGATATAGCCATACTAAGAACTCTTTATCAGTATCTGACAATATAAAATCAAAAAATCGAAATATGAAGGTTGTCTTCCCTACTCCTGAACCACCAATTAACAAAAATAACTTTGTACTGTTTTTTTCACGTAAGAAAACTTTTTCAAAATTCCCAGCAGATTTCTTTGTCGTTTCAATATCTTGTATTGGGTAACCTATTAAAGGTGACCTATCTCTTATTACCATTTCTATTTCTCTTTCTAACTTTCCAGCAGCTTCACTTTCGCAATAACATTTTCTTAATAATTCCTTATTTGTAGTAATATCGGAAAAATATCTGCCGTGTATTTCTTGAAAATATTTAGCTAAGATATTTCCATTTTCCTTAGCATTAATATCTGCTTGTGTACTTGTTATTTTATCTTTAAATGCTGGTCTATTTCTTAAAACTGCATTTTCATTTGATTTCAATAGTTCCTCAAGAGAACTGCTCCCCTTACATAAGGGAGATAATATATTGAATAGACGAGAAAAACGATGTTGGATATCATCTATATTTTGAAATAAATATGTGTCATGATAATTCTGATAGTTGATATATGGAATGTATGTTATTGCCAATTGACTTCCATTGAAGACAACTACGAGATCAATATTATTAATCGTTGCATAGTTAATTCCTTGTTCTATAGCAGCCTTTAATGGAGATTTTTTATCATTAAGTGATTGATATTTTATAGTTAGAGTTTTAGGCATATAAAAATCCACTTTTGTTTTCTTTGCTTCTAATACAAAGACATTTTGAGAAGATCTAAAAATATAATCATAAAAACCAATACTATTTACATGACCTTCTCTTTTTATCTCTGATTCATCCCATTTAAGTACTTCTTTAAATAATGAATCTATAAGCTTAGAACGAGTATCTGCTTCACTAAAATTAGATATATCTTCAAAAGATTTGATCTTTTCGAGCCATAAGGACAAATTTCCACTACAAGCAACATAATCGCGTGCTTCTGCTATTCTCAATCTTAGCACCCACCTAAAAAAAAGGATTATAATGGTAATCATACCACAATAATCCTTTTATTGGTTAATTTTGGTTAATATCATAAAACTAACGAACTTGCTTTTTCTATACTTTTAATATGATTTTTCAAAAAGGGTTTTCTTTTTAGAAGAATATTTTTTACTCCATCATCCATTTCATTTGGAAATTCTTTACTTATATATATCAACGAAGCACATATTTCAAGCCAATATACTTCCTCACAATCAGAAGGCTTATTGTTAATTATTCTTTTAACTCGGTTTAATCGTGGTTTATGTTCTTCAGATATACTATATTTGGTGCATTCTTCCTCTATATAATTCCTATTATTATTAATATTAAATAAAAGAGAGGTGAGAACTCTAGAATAAGGTCCTCTTTGATGCCAAAAGAATTTTATATCCCCGATATAAATACCCATTATTTGGGTTAAATACCCTACTTTTTGAGCAATAATTCTGTCATCATAAGTATCAATAGAAGGGTATCTTCCCAACAAATATTTATATACCAAAGAATATGCTATAGATTGTTTATGATTTATGTCTTCCACCTCTCTCCTCTTTAATACCAATAAATTGAAATAACAACTGTATTTGACATACTAATTTTACATTTTTTAGTATCAACGGTCAATTATTAACTTGTTGACAATTGTCAACAAATTAATGCGTCACTAAAACCATTTTATGCAAATCATACATATATGGTAATAATCAGACACTAATTCATTTAGTATTCCCATCTTTTCTTTATATAATATATGGCTTAGGTTCTAAATGTGATTAATGAAAACATAAAAGAGAGCTTATTACTCTTTATGCCGCTCCAACCGGTTATAGTACTGTATGTCTCGGAATATCTCCTTATACCTAAATTCCCCCTTCACCTTGAGCATTCAGAGTGTTTCACCAATCAGTTGCCATTCTAGCTCTCCACTTCTTTTATCTCCATAATTAAGATGAAATATTACAAAACACCTACATTTCTTTTCTCTCCTATGTGTAATCAAAATAAAGTTTTCCGAAAACACACCCCTCCAACCCGCATTCCTACGTTCGAGTTAAAATAAAGTTTT
>NZ_JBZCPP010000025.1:0-50570 GCF_058267515.1 Pradoshia sp. Z6_59 | reverse complement strand
GTCATCTTCTTCATCCTTACCGATCGTAACATTAGACGTAACTGTTGTATCAACTTTTTTTCGATCCTTACGTAATACGAGATTTAATGCACTGTCATAACAGGCAGCATATCCTGCTGCAAACAGTAATTCAGGGTTTGCAGCTTGTTCTCCGCTGCCTCCCAATGCTTTTGGTTGCCTCACATCTAAATCTATAATCCCGTCTTCAGATTTTACATGTCCTTCTCGGCCGCCAGTGGATGTGACAGTTGCTGTATATAATGGTTCCATCAAACCAACTCCTTAATTAATGATATATAGCACTTTTCCCTATTTTGGTTTTATTAAACAGATAATCAAAGGAATAGCTAATTGATTATTATGAAAATACTTCCTTTTCCATCTAGACTACATAGAAAAACTAGGTATATAATAAAGGTGAAAGTAAATTTATGGGAAGTAGTGTGTATGTGTATGGAAACAGAAATGCTAACTATTTTTGATGAATCAGGATGCGCGATTGGGGTAGCAACACGCGAAGAAGTTCATAACAAAGCGTATTGGCATCAAACCTTTCAATGTTATGTGATTGGGAAAGAAAATCATGAAGAATATGTGTATCTTCAACTCAGAAGTCATTTAAAAAAAGATTTTGCTAATGTTTACGATATAACTGCAGCGGGACATATTCTTTCAAATGAAACAGTGGCTGCTGGTGTAAGAGAAGTTAATGAGGAACTTGGATTAAATGTTACCTATAATCAACTAGACAGCCTTGGTATAATTCCTAATGTAATTGAAACAGAGAAAATCAAAGACCATGAATTAAGCCATGTTTTTCTTTATGAAATGACAGAACCTATGAAGACTTTTATCCTGCAGCCAGAAGAAGTATCTGGCAAAAGCTCGATTATATGATTTTATTACTTTTTATAAGGGAGATTCAGATTATTTGGAGATTGAAGGCTATAAGCAGGATTCTAGCGGAGGTAAAACTTGGTTTAACGAAATAATCAGTAAAGACCAGTTTGTACCGCATTCTGAGCAGTATTTTGTTACGGTGGCAGAAGCTATTTGCTCGAACCGGAAAGCTTTAAATAGAGGAATTGCTGAAAAAAGATAACAATCAGTGGCATAATTAACTGTATCTTGGAATGGATATAGAATCATAGTGATTATTATAGGAACAGATGCGGAGTGATAGGCATTTTAAAGTAAATTATAACTCAATATATGCAGAGTCTATGCAACAAGTCTATCAATCTGTCGGCTGGAATAAGCATACTATTGATGTGATTGAACAAGTTTTCGCAGTAAGTACGCATGTTGCCATTGCTTTTAAAGAAGATCGACTAATTGGTTTTGGTAGAGCGCTATCAGATGGTGTATTTAATGGAGCAATTATTTTATGATCTCGTAGTCCATAAAGACGAACAGGGTAATGGAATAGCTAAGGAAATCATTAATCCTCTATTAACGCAATTGAAATCAGTATCCTGTATTCACTTAATTTCGACAGTCGGAAACGAAGAAATTTATAAAAAAAGCGGATTTTCCCCATTGAAAACAGGTATGGCCCGCTATTTGAATCAGGAGTTGGTTGAAACCTATTTGATTAAATAAAAAAGGGGGGGATTGAATGTTCGACCAGATTATAACGGAGGCAAATGAACTGCGTGCCCTTATAGGAGAACCAAGTAAACTAGTACAAAATAAAGTGATTAACCGATTGGATGATCATTGTGTGCATTTCATAAGCAAATCCCCGTTTGTGTTTATTGGTACAACAGACGGGAACGGGCATTTAGATGTTTCACCTAGGGGAGACCGAGCTGGATTTGTTCGAATATTGGATGAAAATCATTTGATAATTCCGGAACGGAGAGGCAATAAAAGAATGGACACCTTATACAATCTTTTAATGAACCCTGGAGTAGGCTTGTTGTTTATTATTCCAGGCTTGGGTGAAACCCTCCGAGTAAATGGAAAAGGGTACGTAGTAAAAGATCCAGACTTGCTTGAGTGTTTAGGTGTTAATGGAAAGACACCAAACATCGGTATTGGGGTTAAGGTAGAGGAATGCTTTATTCATTGTGCAAAGGCATTTATTAGATCAGAATTATGGAATCCGACAACTTGGCCAGATAAAGGCTCTCTACCTTCAGCTGCAAAGATTCTTGCAGCACATGCCAGCCAACTGAAAAAAAGAGCTGAAGACATTGAAATCCAATTAAAGGAGGGTTACACATCCAGATTATATTAAACAATTTTTTTGTTGCTCTCTGATATTAGTCTTAATCTATCACCACAGTAAAAAAATAAGACTGCCTTTGTAAGGATGTTGCTATTGCATAATTTATTCTGAGTGATAAACCACCACCTCCAGGAAGGAAGTGGCTGTTCTCGTTATTTAAAGAAATTACGCGTTATTTCATGTACCTTTTTACATAATTATAGAGTGGTTTTACAAAATTAATCGGTTTATTTAATACAGCAGTGCGGGCTTTTTAATACATATGAAAAATGCGGAGCATTCTTATTATCGTGTTAATATCCCGATTCATTTTTCCTCAGTCTGTAAATTCAGTCTATATATGTTTTATTCAGGTTAGAATGTTCATTTCATCGCATATATTCCATCGCCAAATTGCTTCAATCCAAGCTATAATATAATTAAAATAGTAAAATTGACTGCATTTTTAAAACTCTCCAACAAAAAAACATTCTAATCTGACTATTTATATGAATTGAGGTGTTTATATGGAAAAAATCATTGAGGTAAGCCACCTTACCAAAACCTATGGTGACATTACGGCGGTAAATGATATTGATTTTTATGTAGAGAAAGGAAAGCTGTTTGCCTTCCTCGGTCCTAATGGCGCAGGCAAAAGCACGACAATTGATATGTTATGTACGCTCTTAAAGCCAGATGAAGGAGAAATCATCATTAATGGCTATCAGATTGCTAAAAATGATTCTAAAATCCGTGAATCAATCGGGGTAGTCTTCCAGGAAAGCCTGCTCGATCCTCTCCTGACTGTACGGGAAAATCTCCTAACAAGAGCTAAATTCTATCAGATTCCAAAATCAGAGCTTAAATCCAGAGTGGAACGAGCAGCGCTTGCAGCTGATGTCATGGACTTTATTGATCGCCCTTATGGAAAATTATCAGGAGGGCAAAGGCGCCGTGCTGATATAGCAAGAGCTCTTGTGAACACACCGAAGGTTCTTTTCCTGGATGAGCCGACTACCGGTCTTGACCCCCAAACAAGAAGAAGTGTTTGGGAGACAATTACGAACCTGCAAGTAGATCAGGGACTGACTGTATTCCTGACGACACATTATATGGAGGAAGCGGCCTCTGCCGACTATATCATAATCATTGATGATGGTGAGATTGTGGCAAAGGGAACTCCTTATGAACTGCGAAATACATATAGCTCAGATATGCTGAAAATTGAACCGACTGACCATGCCGCTCTCGATGAGCTTTTTCAAGCCAATGGAATCAAGTACAAAAACGAGCATCAACTGATGTCCATTAAAATAGCGAATACAAAAGAGGCCCTCTCGATTCTGAAATTGGCAGAGCCCTTGATTGCAAATTTTGAAGTGTTACATGGGACAATGGATGATGTGTTCATCGAAATCACAGGAAAGGAAATACGTGCTGATGTTTAATTTAGCAAAGCGTAATCTAAAACTATTTTTTCGAGATAAAAGCGCGGTCTTCTTCTCCTTATTGGCCGTCTTCATTATCATTGGATTATATGTTCTCTTTCTTGGAGATACCATTGCAGGGGACATGACCGAAATTAAGGAAGCTCGATATTTAATGGATAGCTGGATTATGGGCGGTCTACTTGCCGTTACCTCAGTCACGACGACCATGGGCGCTTTTGGCACAATGGTAGAGGATCGGGCAAATGGCAATATGAAAGATTTCTATGCCTCGCCATTAAAAAGGTATCAAATAGCTGGTGGTTATATAATCAGTTCATTTATGGTCGGCCTCATCATGTGTATGGTCACTTTTGTCTTAGCGGAGATATATATTGTCGCAAACGGTGGGGAGCTTTTGCCCCTCATAAGTATGTTAAAAATCATTGTGTTGATTTTCTTATCGGTTCTAGCCTCAAGCGCAATGGTGTTTTTCTTAGTTAGCTTCTTTTCAAGTGTTAATGCATTTGCAACCGGCAGTACTGTCATCGGGACATTAATCGGGTTTCTTACCGGCATTTACATTCCAATTGGCAATCTTCCTGATGCTGTTCAAATGATTGTGAAAATTTTTCCGGTAACCCATGCAGGTGTCTTATTTCGTCAGGTATTTATGGAAGAGCCCTTAAAAATATCATTCGACGGTGCACCAAGTACTGCAGTAGATGGGTTTAAAGAAGAGCTGGGTGTTATGCTTACATATGGCGACTATACTGCCCAAGCCAGCACGCATATTTTTGTTCTCGTAGGAGTCACCATTTTATTTTTCGCTCTCGCCGTATGGAATGTATCACGCAAAAAAGCCTAGCAGGGGACATAGTTCCCTGCTTTTTTATGAAACTGAGATATTTCGTCTCCCAGAATTAAGATAATGCTAATCTAACTAAATTACCTTCACCACAATCTACATCTAGCACTTTGTTATTTATCCCCTATAAGTTAAGTGAAAAACTCAATTCTTATTATAATGACTTTTTATTGGACTGTTATATCGGAGCTGTATGATCTGCTTTTTTACCCCCTAAAGCTTAATTTAGAACCAATATAAGGGAATGTGAATCGCTGGTATTTTCTAAATATTTGATATAATGGTAGAGGTTGGAGTTGGTAGAAAATATTTTAATAATTGAAAAGACCAATATACCATTAACAAATATCACGGTAAATAAGAATAAGGGGCGAATAAATTGATTAATACCACTGAAGAATTGTTGATTGCTCTACGAAATATTATTCAAGAAAGCCGAGTAACAACCAATCTAACTATTTTAGAACAACACAGCATAGATGAATCGTATCATCGTGCCAGTCTGCCTGATATAGTAGTGTTTCCGACAAACACAGAAGAAGTGAGAAAGATAATGACTATAGCGAATCAATATAAAGTACCGATTGTGCCATTTGGAAGGGGAACAAGCTTGGAAGGGCATGTTATTCCTTATGACCATGGAATCATGATTGATTTTTCTCTTATGGATAAAATATTGGAAGTCAGGGAGAAGGACTTTCTTGTGAAAGTTCAACCAGGGGTGACGCGTTCTCAATTGAATAAAGAGTTGAAAAAATACGGATTATTTTTTTCCGTAGATCCGGGGGCAGATGCAACACTTGGTGGGATGGCGGCTACAAATGCCAGTGGAACAACATCTGTTAAATATGGAATTATGCGTGACCAAGTTCGGGATTTAGAGGTTGTTCTTGCGGATGGCACGCTGATTCATACAGGTAATTTAGCAGAAAAGTCTTCTTCTGGCTATCATTTAAATGGTTTATTTGTAGGATCGGAAGGTACACTTGGATGTTTTACTGAATTGACATTAAGAGTCTACGGTATTCCTGAAAATATTATGGCAGCACGGGCTTCATTCAAGACTGTTAATGATGCTGTCGAAGCAGTCTTGAGTATTTTACAAGCGGGTATTCCAATTGCGAGAGTTGAGCTTGTAGATGAACCTTCTATGAAACAAGTAAACTTGCATAATAAAACAGTCTATAAGGAACAACCTACTTTATTTTTAGAGTTTGAGGGTAATGAGGCTGGCTTAAAGCAAGATGTTGAATTTATGAAAGAGATAGTAGAGGTTCACAATTGTGAAGATATTGTATTTGAGACCGATAATGCAGCTCGAAATCAGCTATGGGAAGCTCGCCATAATCTAGCTTACTCCTATATTCATGGACATCCAGGAAAAAAACTCATGATAACCGATGTGTGTTTACCGCTTTCCGAGTTAGCTGGTGCTATTGCTCATGCAAGAGAATCACTTGATTTGTTAATGCTTACAGGCGGTGTTGTTGGGCATGTCGGTGATGGCAATTTTCATGTTCTTTTAATGATAGATATGAATGATCCTGATGAATTAAAAAGAGCAGATCAATATAATGAATTGATTGTAATGTATGCACTTGAACGAGGAGGAACTTGCACAGGAGAACATGGGGTCGGCATAGGGAAACAGAAATACCAAGAGAAAGAACATGGAGAAGCACTGCTGGTGATGGAAAAGATTAAACGGGTACTAGATCCAGACAATCTTATGAACCCAAATAAAATATTTAAAATTAAGAAATAGAAAAAATATTATTGGAATTCATTTTATGATGAAATAAAAGATTGGTAGAATTTTTTATCATTGGCAACTTTCTTAAGATAGAGAAATGTATTGGTTGATTAGTTTTTATAATGATAACTGGAGGGTTTTAGGGTGGAATTACAACAATGGTTTGAAAAAGGTTTAACAACGGAACAGTATATCGATGGTATGAAAACGCATAAAGAAAATCTTCAAAAGGTGTATGAATCCTTCCATCTTTCTGAGGAAAATAAAGAGGCGCTTTTAACTATACCGACCACTGGGATTAAGGTTATTGTGTTGACGGAAGATTGGTGCGGGGATGCAATGGTAAATATCCCGATCTTACTGCGTATTGCAGAAGCAACAAATATCGACGTTCGTTTTATCCTGCGTGACAGCAATTTAGAGTTAATGGATCAGTATTTAACCAATGGAACAGCCCGATCGATTCCGATTTTTATTTTCATCGATGAAAAAGGAAATGAATTAGCCGTTTGGGGACCACGCGCTGCTAAAATTCAACAAAGCTTTGATGAGTTGAAAGCACAGTTACCAAGTGCAGATGCCCCTGATTTTAAAGAAAAGCAACTTGAGATGTTCAAAGAATTTGTAAATAAATTTACGGCAGATCATGATACATGGCAAGTTATTGCAGATAGCATTATTAGTAAATTAAAAGAAATTAAGTAGGTGAGTGATTCATCTAAAAGTTAGAAGAAGGATACACCACAAGTACTTGAAACCCGCAAAATATAATCAGCTATTTGTCCTTATTAATATATAGAAAAAAGGATGGGGAGTATTTAAAGGGGGAACATGGTGAATATACGCTATGTAACAACAGAAGAGGAAAAGAAAAAGGTCTTGTCAGCCTATTTTAAAGAAGGGTTGGAGGGTCAATTAGAAACGTTTCCGAGTAAGGAGAAAAGAAAGCTGATCATTTTACAAAATATAAGTGAACGTTTTGAACAGGGGAGAATATATTCAGAAATAGAAATTAACGAAGTGTTGAAAACAATTTACGGTGATTTTGCAACAATTCGAAGAGAGCTTATCGTGTATGGATTTATGAATCGCAGCAAGAATTGCGCTGAATACTGGATAGAAGATGAATTGAGATAAAACGATTGATTATGCAGACAATAGGAAAATAATGCGGGATATAAGAAAGGGACGAATGATTTAATTTAAAACTAATTGATTAGTACATAGAAGACTTAAACACAAAATAAATCAATGGCAGTAGTTCTTTCGATTAAAGGACAATTAACAATATCATAATCTTATTAATTTTAAGACTGAAGACAGAGAGAATAGTACTCTGTTTTTTTTGCTTTTTCCTTTATTTCAGGGAGCATTAGTATTCTCCATAAGAATTAACAAATCAGTCATTGTAATAAGAGATAGAATCTCCTCCTACGGACATTAATTATTTAAAATATTTCAATAATTTAAATAATTAAAGTATAATAATGGAATATCTGGAGATTGGTCTTATTTCTACAAAACATTACATATTTCTCTTGAATGGTATAGAAGGTGAGGGATGCTAGATGAATTATTCGTTACATCCACTTGGAGATCGAGCAATTTTAATTGAATTTGGCAAAGAGATAGATGAAGTAACCTATAATTCGGTACGACAGATAAGCAATCTATTAGAAAGTGAGAAACCTGAGTGGCTGATTGAGTTGGTTCCCGCATATACAACACTTACCTTATTTTATTCTCCTGAATATGTTAATCGAGAATTTCAGGAAAGTCAGCTTCCCTATGAAATAATCACTCGTGAGATAAAAAGATTGCTAGACCGTTCTCGACCATCAATTAAAGGTGAACAAAGAAGAGTGGAAATTCCAATTTGCTATGGCGGAGATTTGGGTCCGGATCTAGTATATGTGGCTGAATATAATCATTTAACTGAACAGGAAGTTATTGAGATTCATTCAAATGGTGATTATCTTATATACATGCTTGGATTTGCACCTGGATTCCCTTATATAGGAGGGATGTCTAAGGAAATCTCAGTACCAAGAAGAAAATCTCCAAGACAAAATATTCCCCCGGGAACGGTAGGGATTGCTGGTGAGCAAACAGGAATTTATCCAATTGAAACACCTGGAGGTTGGCAGTTGATAGGCAGAACTCCACTAAAATTATTTAATCCAACTGATTCATCACCCACTCTATTGAAAGCTGGGGACCGGGTTCAATTTAAACCAATTAGCTATGAGGAGTATCTCAGTCTGGAGGGGAATGGAAATGTTGATCATTGAAAAATCGGGTTTGTTAACCTCCATTCAGGATTTAGGAAGGTACGGGTTTAAAAAATATGGGATTATCACAGGCGGAGCAATGGATCCATTATCTCATAGAATGGCAAATCTATTGGTCCAGAATCATGAAAATGAACCGACAATTGAAATGACCCTCTCTGGTCCAACTATACGATTTTTAGAGAACACGATCATTTCTTTGTGTGGAGGAAACTTATCCCCTTCTTTAAATGGCAGGCCAATGCAAATGGCAAGTCCTATTCATATTCAAAAAGGGGATGTTCTGACATTCGGCCAGCCTAAGACAGGTTGCCGTGCTTATTTAGCAATACGCGGCGGTATAAAGATTCCAAAGGTGATGGGGAGCTATTCCACCTATCTACGTGCACAAATAGGAGGATTCAAAGGGAGACCTCTGCAAAAAGGCGATCACTTAGAGGTTGTTCCTTTTAAACAAGAGAGGGATGTAATGAGCACGAATTGGTTTGCTTCGGACCTGTTGCATATAGAGCCAG
This sequence comes from Pradoshia sp. Z6_59, assembly GCF_058267515.1. Classification (NCBI taxonomy): domain Bacteria; kingdom Bacillati; phylum Bacillota; class Bacilli; order Caryophanales; family Bacillaceae; genus Pradoshia; species Pradoshia sp. Z6_59. The sequence continues at coordinate 41,504 of NZ_JBZCPP010000025.1, read as the reverse complement.
AAGGCCTTAAAAAGGTAAGGGTTTTAAAAGGCAGACATTTTGAAGAATTTACAAAAAGGAGTATAGATGCCTTTACTAAGCAATCGTATAAAATTTCTTCTCAGTCAGATAGAATGGGTTATCGTCTTGATGGAGTCTCGCTTGAACTTTTTAAGCGGAAAGAGATTGTTTCAGAAGCGGTCACTTTCGGAACGATACAGGTTCCTGCAAATGGGAAACCAATTATATTGATGGCTGATAGTCAGACGATCGGCGGTTATCCAAAAATAGCAGAAGTTATTTCGGTTGATTTGCCAGTTGTTGCCCAGGCCAAGCCAGGTGATTCTTTGCAATTTGAATTTGTCACATTGGATGAGGCGCAGCAGCTTTATCTTAATCAAGAAAAACAACTAAAAATTTTAAAAAGGGGAATTGGGATGAAATTTATTAAGGGGAAACAATATGTATAAGATTGACATTAATTGCGATATGGGAGAAAGCTTTGGACATTATCGATTGGGGCGAGATGAAGAGATACTAAATTATGTATCTTCAGCTAATATCGCCTGTGGTTTTCATGCAGGCGATCCATCAACAATGAAGAAAACAGTACGGTTAGCGCTTTTAAAGGGAGTTGGAATAGGAGCACATCCGGGGTTTCAGGATTTAATAGGTTTTGGACGCAGGGAAATGAGGGTTAGTCCTGAAGAAGCCTATGATCTGGTAATCTATCAAATCGGTGCATTATATGCGTTTACAAAGGCAGAGGGAGGAAAGCTACAGCATGTAAAACCACATGGAGCTTTATTTAATATGGCGGCAAAGGATATTGCTCTGTCCGAAGCGATTTCAGAAGCAGTATATGATGTGGATCCTGAATTGATTTTATTTGGATTATCCGGTGGAGAATTGGTGAAGGCAGCCAAACGTATTGGTTTACGTGCTGCCAGTGAGGTTTTTTCAGACCGCACATATCAGGCGGATGGAACATTAACCTCAAGAACGGATGCAAATGCATTAATTAAGGATTCAGCAAATGCCATCCATCAAGTTGTTCGTATGGTGAAAGAGCAGAGGATTACTTCCGTTAAGGGTGAGGAGATAGAGATAAAAGCAGATACAGTCTGTATTCACGGAGATGGAGAAAACGCGCTGGAATTTGCAAAGCAAATCTCAGAAACATTAAAAAGAGAAGGTATCGAAATTCAAAAAATAGATCGTTTCATAAATGAATTGATATAAAAAATCTCTTTGGAAGACATTTGAATACAGCTGGTTGATATTCTAACTAATGATTTAAAGCAGGATGGGGGAGTTGTATGAAAAAGAAAGAATCGCATTTGAGTATTTTAGTAGGGGCTGCCTTTTTAATGGCCACATCAGCGATCGGCCCAGGATTTTTAACACAAACGTCTGTATTTACTGAACAGCTATTGGCGAGTATGGGCTTTGTTATTTTGATATCCATTATTATAGATATTGGGGCACAGGTAAATATTTGGAGAATTATAGCTGTATCAGAAAAGAGGGCGCAGGATATAGCGAATGAATTACTACCGGGATTAGGTTATTTTTTAGCTGCTTTAATTGTATTAGGAGGATTAGCATTTAATATTGGGAATATTGCGGGGGCAGGACTCGGTATCAATGTAATCACTGGGGTCGATGCAAAATGGGGTGCGCTTTTAAGTGGATTAGTTGCTGTAGGAATATTCTTAGTTCGTGAAGCTGGTAAAGTAATGGATCGGTTTGTACAAATTATGGGCTTTATTATGATTTTTCTTACTGTTTATGTAATGTTCACAGCTAACCCTCCCTATGCTAAAGCTCTTGTACATACAGTGTGGCCTGATGAGATTAATCTGCTGGCGATTGTCACATTGGTTGGAGGAACGGTCGGTGGTTATATAACTTTTGCGGGCGGGCACAGATTAATTGATGCCGGGCTTACGGGAAAACATAATTTACCTCAAGTTACTAAGAGTGCGGTTAGTGCCATTGGCATTGCATCCATCATGCGAATATTTTTGTTTTTAGCAGTATTGGGAGTGGTTTCACAGGGTTTTGTTTTGGATGCCGGTAATCCGGCAGCCTCTGTCTTTAAGCAAGCAGCAGGGAATGTTGGATATAAAATGTTTGGGGTCATAATGTGGGCTGCTGCCATTACTTCTGTTATTGGTGCAGCATATACGTCTGTTTCCTTTATCAAAACCTTTAGTAGTTTTGTTGATCGTTATCAAAAATGGTTTGTCATAGCTTTTATCGTTATTTCAACGGCAGTGTTCGCGACAATTGGCCAGCCTGTACAGATTCTCGTGCTGGTGGGGGCATTAAATGGTTTGATTCTTCCTGTGGCTCTTGGTGTTATGCTAATAGCAGCCTATAAGAAGAAAATAGTAGGAGACTATAAACAGCCTTTATGGCTTACTGTTTTTGGTGTAGTTATCGTTATTGGTATGGCGATAATGGGAGGTTATTCACTCATTAATGGTTTGTCACAATTGTTTTAGTAAATAATCTTTGATTAATGAGTCTCAATATCATTTAATCCATTGAGAAGTTATAACATCTAGATTTTAATCAAAACCCTAATTTCGTTCATATAATCTTTGTGAAAATCAGGGTCTTTTTTATGTCCGCATATATGGTTCGTGGCACGGATTCATTCATCGGTTAATTTTCCAGGAAAGGAATCAACTTGTTGTATATCATATTCACCATGTTTATCACAGGTAATCCGTGGTGATTTAAGCGGATTTCCTTAGAGTTTTGCGCCTTTTTATGCACCTTAAATTTATGGTCATTATACGTAAGTGCGTGGAATAAAATTTCATTTTACATCAACACAAAATGTTTTGTCAATAATTAATTTGTAAAAATATCAAAAAAATGGTATAATAGTTTTACAGTTGTTTTTTATCGTATTTCAAATTCCGCTGGACTTTTCTTTACAGATAGAATTTGCATACGTTTTTTTTTATATACTTTTATAAAACGAAGGAAAATTCAGATGTTTTTAAGCTTTAAAGTAAGTTAGTTGAATAAAATTTTCAATAAACTATTTATCCTGTTCAAACTGGTGCTAAGACTCCGCCTTCAAACGTAAGCAGAAGCAATCACGGTTAAGGCGGAGGCGGAGATAAGCGTCGGTAAGAACCCGATTGGTTCAACGAATGCTCGGGAGGGGATGAAAGAAAACCTTCACCGAGCAAAGTTTCACTTTATTAGTAAACGAGTTTTTATATACAAGGAGGACTTTAATAATGAATCTAATCAATAAGAAAGTTACACACAAACGTTTTGGAACGGGTAGTATAGTTGGGCATAATGAGTCTAAAATTGAAATAAATTTCGAATCGGAAAATAAAATGTTTGTTTACCCTGATGTTTTTGGAGAGCATCTAAAACTACATGATAAAAGTGATGCTAAGTCACTCGAAGAAATTATACAAAAAAAGGAAGACGAACTAAAAGAGGAAGAATGGAAAAAGGAAGAAGAAAAAAAACTACAACGAAAAAAACAGGAACTTCGCGTAGAACACGAAAAACTTATGAAGCATCATAAGCTACATCCTGAATCACAAATGGTTTTTTGGTGTGACACAGAAGAACAGAATAGTTCTCTTTCAGAGTGGAAGGTTTTTTCGGGTGTAATAAAAAGCGGTAAAAACAAAGGAAATCCGAACAAGCCAGTCCGTTTACATCAAAATAGCGCTGTCCTGTTAACTGCAGTCGATCCCAATATGTCTGAAAAAGACAGACGTATCTTAGGTGTCTATATGGTGCATGAAAATTTTGTCGGAAAGATGTGTGAAGATGGAATTATTCCTGCTCATTCAAAATACAGAATCCAACTTACAGAAGAGGAATCAGATCAGTTGGCTTTCTGGGAATATTATGTGAATGAGAAAAATCCAGAAAAAATGACATGGAATACAGGTAAATACCGTTATTTCGATAATTTATGGATGGCTCAAATTTTACTTGCTATCATTTCGTTGAAAAGTGACCCGAATGAACGAGAACTTGCGCAGCAATTCTTTAATCATTTTTGTAAAATGAATCAGATCATGGAACAAGATATACCAAAGCCTAATGGCGCTATAATGCGTACTTAGACGCTAGTCTAAAGATTAGTTGAAGACGAATAAAAAATAGCGAGCATATGTCATTAAAACCAACAGGATCATGTGTACACACATATAGTATACTCTAGGTTGAGTGAATGACACAGATTGAAACAGTTTTAATTCGAATGAAAGTACCCTAATCTCTGAGCGGAGATTAGGGTTTTTTATATGCCGTGTGAAAAAGTAAAATTAAAAATCTGATTTTTGATTTATAGGTATATGAACCACGTGATGTTATATTAAAATAATGGTGGAGACGTATATATAATTAATTTTATACTGTGAGTGGTTACTGAAGTGTAGATATATTTAAAAATTTGAATAGCTCTTTTGCGAACTATATTTGTTTTCGTGAACAATGAAACCTCAGTAAGAGAAGCTGGAACATTAGAAATTTGATTTTTTATTACCAAGGTAATGCTAATGACTTAAAGGTTGTTACAGTTGTCTGTCTAAATTTCCTTTCGTTTTTTAAGCCTTGAAATAGTGAGTTGAGTAATGAGAGAGAGGGATTATTTATGATTGGTGCGATTATAGGTGATGTTGTTGGATCTCGTTTTGAATTTAATAATCATCGTAGCAAGGAATTTGAGTTGTTTACCGAAGAGTGCCGAGTAACGGACGACAGCATTATGACTCTTGCGATTGCTAAGGCTTTTATGGAGACAGAAGGGTCTATTCACTCTTCTATCACTGCAAGGGATTATGACGGTGAGTACGAGACACTGCTTGAGAGTATGTCGATTATATATATGCAAGAATTGGGGCGTAAATATCCGAATTGTGGGTTTGGTGGGATGTTTGCGAAATGGGTCTTCAGTGATAATCCCGAACCTTATAACAGTTTTGGAAACGGGGCAGCGATGCGAATAAGTCCTGTAGGTTTTTTAGCAAGAACCGAGAATGAAGCAAAGGATTTATCTAATATTGTTACTAGGACAACCCATAATCATGAAGAGGGAATAAAGGGCGCTGAGGCTACCGCTGTAGCCATATTTATGGCAAGACGGGGATTTACCAAAAGTGAAATTAAAAATAGGATTAGTAGTAATTACTATCAGTTAGATTTCTCGATTGATGAAATCAGAGAAACATACGTGTTTAATGTGATATGCCAGGAGACTGTTCCGCAGGCAATTGTTGCTTTTTTAGAATCAACCTCCTTTGAAGATGCGATTCGTAATGCCATTTCGATTGGTGGAGACAGTGATACTTTGGCAGCCATCACCGGCGCTATAGCAGAAGCGTATTACGGAGTACCTGAAACCCTGAAGGAAAAGGCATTAACCTATTTGGATGATGAACTGCTGTCTATTTACGATAACTGGTGTCATTTTAATAAGAATGAAAATCTCCCTGGTAAGTTCAAAGTACTAACAAAATATATACCTAAAATTTGTGATGCGGACTCCTTTGGTGAATGGTTTAAAGATTGTGAGAATGATGAATCAAGAGGGCAACCAATTCAAATGCCATTTGTCAGGTATAAAAAGCTTATAAATTTATTTGTTAAGGAATTCTATCACTTTTCCGAATCCCATCCGGAATACGATTTGACCAGTTACAGTGATATTTTGGAGAAGAATGGTCTTAAATGGAATCAGGAAGCAATGCGTGATGCGGATGAAGCTTCTCTAGATGCCCAATGTATCCTTGCGCTTATTATGGGTGCCATTCGAGCGGAGCGATTCAGCGAGGGGGCTCTGCTAAGCTTTGAGGATGGATGCATGGTGAAGTGGCTAAACAGGTTGAAAACGATTGATGAGAATAATTCTATTGGCAGTAAGGGAATTTGTTAATTTGGTGAGTGTTCGGAAAGAAGAATGTTAAGTATCAATATTCTTTAATTAATGAAGGATTACATCCAGAGTATTATAAATAATTATCTGGGCGTAATCCTCACGTATATGTATCAATACATAACAATCGCATACTTTTTTTCTTCTTCCTCTTCATCAAAGATAAAGGCAAAGTTAAGTGTCACATCCACTCCATCCTCTGTTAACCAATTAAAAGGAAAAGTGGCAGGCTGAGCACTGGTTGTTAATCCATGCTTTAAAATTACCTTTCTTTCGAATGTACTGAATGCTTCTTCAAGTCCGTGCTCCTGAAAATCGTATTCTGTTATTAAATAATTTTTTAATAAGGGCCAGCTGTAAAATTCAATCATGATTTAGTCTCCTTCTCAGCGCATTATCAAATTATTATAAGGGGTGTTCTAGGAATTAACAAATTCCATGGACCTGTACTAGGTAATCTCTATGGAATGATTAGCCTTTCTCTAAAGATCCAGTAAATGAAATAAAAATAAATCTTCAATTTTCAGCTTTAAACCTCCGTGTTACTTAAAACCTACTCATTATAAAATCATAGCGCATCTGGTCTCTATAGCTGCATAACTAAGAAATTAGTGATGGGTATTGATAAGGATATAGTCAAGCAGCCATAAAGAAACTGCCCCTCTAAATGCAAGAATTAGGAGGGGCAGTTTCTTTATAGTGTATAAAGGATTTACCTATATTTGTGATAGGTTAAGACCTATTTACTTTATTTAATTCAGATCCCAAAAATTTTGCGAGCTCCAGCATTCCGTATAGGCCGGCCTCAGCTTCGGCATCGGAATTATAGTTTGTATTTGTATTGATATCATATGTGTAAATCGTTCCATCCTGATCACGGATAAACTCAATTCCGGCAATGTCAATACTTGATGAGGTAAGGAATTCTTCGTATTTTGAAATAATAGGATCATTAAAATCCTTAATAATTTTAAATTGTGGCGATATTTCCTCTTGTTCTCCAACTGGGCAGAATAAATCATCTATTTGGCAGGCATCGGCAGGACATAATTCAAAACCTTTTGATGTATCAACACGAACAGCATAGAGAAATTTTCCTCCAATAAATTCACAGCGTGTTATTGAAGAATCAGGGGAGAGGATATATTGCTGTATAAGTGTGATCCCATCTACCGGCTCTTCAAAAAGAGGGCTGTTTACGTACTCCTCCAGGGCCTCTATAGATTGAAACAGCTGCACGCCAAGACCTTTTCCAGCCCTGTTATGTTTAGTGATAAAAGGAGTCATTCCAAGCCTTTTAGCGGCAGTTATGATATTCTCCCGACCGACAGCAGCAATCGTGGCAGGAGTTTTGATATCCGCAGCCTGAAGAGCAGTGTATTGATTAATTTTGCTGATTTCCATTCCTAAAGCTTTTGAGCCATTAAATACTTTTAGGTTATGACGTTCGAGCCAGTTGATTACTCCGCTAGCAAGTTCAGGTGCATAACGGTGGCCGCGTGTATGGGAAGACGCACTCATACGGTTGTAAAAAATACCTTCTGGCGGAGTATCTGTCAAATCGACTAAGCCTTCAGCTAAATGCCAGTTTTTATATGGAAGGTTTAATTCTTCCAATCTATTAATTAAATGATTGGTCCAGTCATCATTTTCATGAATGATATGTATGTTTGTCATTAGGAAAATCTCCCTCTAGTTTTCGTCAATTTATGTAAATCATACCATTTAACTTGGAATTGGGTCAAATGTTGAAATTTAGGAAAAATAATTGTTGCAGTGGAAAAACCGTTTGGCAAAGTTTATACTGTTGATTGAGAAAGAGATAAAAGGGAGATACCATGCCAAATTTTTCGCCATACAGATATTTTTCAAAAAAAGACTGGGCTAACTTGCGATTTAATACGCCAATGACATTGACTCAAACGGAAATAGAAGAACTACAGGGTGTTAATGAAAAACTTTCTGTTGAGGAAATTACGACGATTTATTTGCCGTTAACCCGTTTATTAAATTTATATGTGAACTCATCACAAATGCTGCACACGGTCACGGACACTTTCTTTGGGAATACCACAAGAAAAGTGCCATATGTAATCGGTGTAGCAGGAAGTGTAGCTGTAGGGAAAAGTACAACAGCCCGTATTATTCAGGCTCTTTTATCCCGATGGCCAAATACTCCACAGGTAGAAATTATTACAACCGATGGATTCCTCTATCCTAATGCTGTGCTGGAGGAACGAGGAATAATGGACAAAAAGGGCTTTCCTGAGAGTTATAATACGAAGGAATTAATCAAGGTTTTATCTAGAATTAAAGCTGGCCATCCAAAAGTGAAGGCACCTATATATTCGCATCTATATTATGATATAATGCCTAACCAATATACCGTCATCCAACAACCGGATATCGTCATCGTGGAAGGAATTAATGTTCTGCAAACTCCTAAACAGGATGATCATTTTCCAAGTGTTTACGTATCAGACTTCTTCGACATCTCCATCTATGTCGATGCCACTGAAAATAATATTTATAATTGGTATGTTGAACGTTTTAAAACGCTTCGTAAAACCGCTTTCGCCAATCCGGAGTCTTATTTCCATCGTTATGCCGATTTGACGGATGAAGAAGCAGACGAAATTGCAACAAATATTTGGAATACCATTAATAAAATCAACTTGGATTTAAATATTGCTCCAACTAAAACGAGAGCGAACATTATTCTTAAGAAGGACTCAGATCATTCTATTTCTTCGGTGAAATTGAGGAAGATTTAAAAGGAAGTTTTCATAGGGGGCGGTTGAACGATGGCAACTGAGAAACAGAAAATGATTAATGGAGAATTATATAGGCCACTAGATGATGAACTTGTCAATGACCGTCTCCGTGCCAGGAAGCTTACGAGACTATATAATCAGACGATGGAAACTGATTATGCAGAACGGACCGCTTTATTAAAAAAGTTACTTGGTTCAACCGCAAAAAATTACTATATTGAACCGACTTTTCGGTGCGATTATGGGTACAATATTCATGTTGGTGAAAACTTTTATGCTAATTTTGATTGTGTTATCTTAGATACATGCGAAGTTCGAATTGGTCAAAATTGTATGCTTGCACCTGGTGTTCATATTTATACTGCCACACACCCGCTCAACCCAGATGAACGAAATTCAGGAAAAGAATATGGAAAGCCGGTCACAATCGGTGACAATGTCTGGATTGGCGGCCGAGCGGTTATTAATCCAGGGGTGACAATTGGAAACAATGTAGTAGTAGCCTCAGGAGCTATTGTAACGAAAGGTATTCCTGATAATGTAGTTGTTGGCGGTAATCCAGCCCGCATTATAAAACGAATCGATAAAGAATAAGATTTTATTCCATATACATAGTGATGTTATTCCATTGATAAATGAACTTATTGTTAAAATGAGATTATTTTGATTACATTATATGGATACTTTTGATAAAATTTAATTAATAGTTTAAGATATAATAGCCCTTATAATAACAATTAACTTCAAATGAAGTACGAACAAAATTGAGGATGTGAAGAATGAAGAAACATATACCAAATCTATTGACCTTAGGAAACCTTTACTGTGGTTATCTATCCATTTCTTATATTATCAGCGGGGATGTGCGAAATGCGACTATTCTCATTTTTATTGCATTGATGCTTGATGCGCTGGATGGGAGAATGGCAAGAATTTTAAGGGTAGCCGATGATATGGGAAAACAGCTTGATTCGTTGGCTGATATTGTATCATTTGGGGTCGCACCTGCCTTTTTGGCATCTTATACATATTTATACGATTTTGAACAATATGGTCTTTTGATTGCCGGTTTGTTCCCGCTTTTTGGATGTTATCGACTAGCAAGATTTAATATTACACCTACTGAGGAATCATTAAAGCATTTTAAAGGAATCCCAATTACATTTGCAGGGGGACTTGTTGCCTTTTTAGTACTATTTGAAAACTGGATCCATGTCAGCATATTTGTCATTATATTCTTTAGTTTGGCAATCTTGATGGTCAGTACCATTAAAATCCCAAGCTTCAAAAAGGTAAAATTAAATTATTATACGGTCATTATAACTTTATTCCTATTATATATGTTTTATCTTATTGCAAAGTCAGGATTTAAAAGTGTTCCTGAATTTTTCTATGTTGCCATTGCTATTTATATTATCTTTATCGTTGCCCGATACATTAAAGGTAAGACACCTAAGTTCCGCCTTAAAAAAATGAGAACGATCCGGGTCAGAAAAAAGAAAATTAATAAAGGAATGAAAAAGAAATAATGACCTATTGAGTCTACTGCGCCTTTATTCCTTTTTGGTTTCTATGACAGGGAAAGTGAAAAGGCATTCAGGTATTCCACAACTAAGAGAACTCATATGTTTAAGAGTACATGTGGATTGATTCAAACGTTTTATGGTTCTCTGAGTTTTTTCACACCCCAAATGTTGGATTTCGATCTGACTTTTGGGGTGTTTATTTATGGTTAATTTTAAAAGAAATAGCTAGCCAAAAGAAAATCCTATTCAACAATCTGAAAGAAAAATTTAAACTTTAGGTTGAGTAGAGCGTGTAATGGTGAGATATAAAAGCCTGAAAATGAATAGGTCTGGAAAAAATCCTGTAACTATTTCTATCTATTAGCTTAAATAAATGAAACCGATTGTTTGACAGCATAAGCGAAGGTGGGTATTTTTATGAATTCATTTTTAGCATTGATCAAATATTTAAAGTCATACAAGTTAATTGTATTGCTTGGACCCTTATGTATGATTGTGGAAGTAACTATGGACTTGATTCAGCCGACAATCATGCAAAATATTATTGATAAAGGGATTGCTTCGAGTGATAGTCGTTATGTAGTAACAATGAGTGTACTTATGCTGTTCTCTGCAATTGTAGGGCTGTTTGGTGGGATGGGCAGTACGATATTCAGTACGCGCTCAGCGATTCATTTTTCAACTGACCTCCGCAGAGATGTTTTCGAAAAAATTGGTTACTTTTCTGGAGAAAATGCGGATAAATTCGGTGCTGGAAAACTGATTACCATTATGACGAATGATATAACAGCCGTACAGCAGGCTGTCATGATGACCTTACGTATATTTGTCCGTGGCCCCATTATGTTCATTGGCAGTATTATTATTGTATTTTTCACTGCCAGAGAACTTTTTCCAATTCTTCTGGCAGTTGTACCTTTGTTAACAATATTAATCGTTTTATTTACATGGAAGGCTGGTCATCTTTTTCAATTGGTACAGAAGTCAATTGATCGTGTCAATACGAAATTACAGGAAAACCTTGCCGGAATCCGGGTAATTAAAGCGTTCGGCACACAGAACCATGAAATGAAACAATTTCAGATTGTTAATAAGAAATTAACAGCGGTCAATATCCGTGCGGACCAAGTCATTATGGGTTTAATGCCTATACTATTGTTTATCGTTAACATGGGAATAGTTGCGGCTATTTGGATGGGTGCGATTAAGGTTGATAACGGAAGCTTGAATGTGGGAGTTATTGTCGCATTTATTAACTATTTAACTATCATTTTGAACTCCCTTATGACAAGCAGTAATGTTCTCATGCAAATCACTAGAGCCTTTCCATCTGCTGGGCGAATTGTTGATGTATTGAATACAGAGCAAGACATTAAACAATCTGAACAACCTCTTGTTCCTGTACCGGATAAAGGTACTTTGGAATTCAAAAATGTGAGCTTTAGTTACAGCAAAAATGGGGAGAGAGTTCTTTCTAATGTTTCTTTTAGTGTACCGAGTAGACAAACACTTGGAATCATTGGAGCAACAGGTAGCGGAAAGACAACACTGGTCAAATTATTGCCGAGACTTTATGACGTGGATGAAGGACAAATCCTATTAAACGGAATAGATATCAAAGAGATGGATATACAGGAATTACGACAGTCCATCGGATTTGTACCGCAGAAAGCATTGTTGTTCTCTGGTTCAATTAGTCAGAATTTAACTCAGGGTAATGAAAATGCAACAAAGGACGACATGACAGAAGCTCTTCAAAATGCTGAAGCCCTACAATTTGTAGAACAGTTAGACCCGGATTATGCTTATGAACTCACTCAGGGGGCAACTAACCTGTCAGGTGGCCAAAGACAAAGAATATCCATTGCTCGGGCTTTTATCCGGAAGCCATCCATTATTATATTGGATGATTCTACCTCAGCGGTGGATGCGATATCGGAAAGCCGTATCCGAAAAGTATTGATGAATAAATATCCGGATTCAACTAAAATTATTATTTCATCAAAGCTTTCATCATTAAAACATGCGGATCAAATTTTGGTTCTTGAGGATGGTAAAGTAACTGGAATTGGCAGTCATAATGACCTTTACCAAAAAAATGAACTCTATCGTGAATTATGCTCTATACAGAGTGGGCAGGGGGTGAGCCATTAATGAGCCAGCAAACACAAGCGCAAAAACAAGTGAATATGAGACCGGGTCACAGACATTCATTTGGGCCTAAAAGCAAGGCAAAACATCAAAAGGAAACGGTTCTAAGAATATGGTCGTATCTTAAAAGGCGAAAATTAACTCTGCTAGCGTCCATCATATGCGTGCTATTTTCGACTGTATTCAGTTTACTTGGTCCTTATTATATTGGAATCACAATTGATGAATATGTACTTGTTAAAGATGTAGATGGTTCTATTCGAATGACGTTCTTATTAGCCGTTATCTATATAGCAGGTGCGATTCTTACCTGGCTCCAGCAAAACTTGATGATACATATTTCATTAAAAACGATTCGGACAATTAGAGAAGAATTATTTTCAACTCTGCATACATTAAGCCTCCGATTTTTTGATAAACGCTCATCCGGTGATTTAATGAGCCGGGTAACCAACGATATTGATAATTTAAATAATGCATTAAGCCAAAGTGTAGTTCAGATTTTTTCTTCCTTACTGACAATCATTGGTGTCTCAATCGCCATGTTTGCATTAAATTGGGTGTTGGCAATTGTCTCATTTCTGGTGATACCCCTTATGATTTTTACATCTAAAAAGATTATCCAAGTGAGCAGCCGAAATTATGCTAAGAGGCAGCAGGATTTAGGTAATCTGAATGGGTATGTAGAAGAAGTGATAAGCGGCAAAGAGGTCATCACCCTTTTTGGCCGAGAGCAGGTGACCATCAAGGAATTTAAAAAAATAAATGAAGATCTGCGTGAATCAGCTATACAGGCTGATACATATGGTGGGTTTCTCGGCCCTGTTAATAACTTTATTAATAATCTCGGCCTGAGCTTAATTATAGGTACCGGGGCCATTATGTCAGTGCATGAGCTGACAACAATAGGCGTAATCGCTGCTTTTGTTACGTATTCAAGGTTATTTTTCAGACCGATCAATCAGTTGTCCAATTTGATGAATACGATTCAATCCGCTATAGCAGGAGCAGAGCGTGTATTTGAAATTATGGATGAAGTACCTGATCTAACGAATAAAAAGGGGGCAATACCAGCAACTTCTATAAAAGGGAATGTCCGATTTAAAGGTGTTCGATTTGGCTATGAGAAAGAGAAGGAAATAATAAAAGGTATTTCTTTAGAAGCTAAAAGCGGACAAACCATAGCATTGGTAGGTAAAACTGGATCAGGAAAAACGACAATTATTAATCTGCTATCAAGATTCTATGATCGATTGAGCGGTGAAATATGGATAGATGACAGATTGATAGAGGATTATTTAGTTGAAGATTTAAGAAAAAGGATAGGGACTGTTCTTCAGGAAACGTATTTATTTTCTGGAACAATAATGGAGAATATCCGTTATGGCAAACTGGATGCCTCTGATGAGGAGGTCGTTCGAGCTGCCAAGATTGCCGCTGCACACCAGTTTATTAAACATTTGCCAAATCAATATAATACAGTCATCACATCGGGTGGCATCAACTTAAGCCAGGGTCAGAGGCAATTAATCTCGATTGCCCGAGCTGTTTTAGCAGATTCAGATATTTTAATATTAGATGAAGCCACTTCAAGTATTGATACACGCACAGAAATAGCCATTCAAAATGGAATGAAGAACTTGACTAAGGGGCGTACAACCTTTGTAATTGCTCACCGCTTAAAGACAATCGAGAATGCTGATTGTATATATGTGATCGATGAAGGGGTGATTGTGGAACATGGAACCCACGAAGAGCTTATTCAAAATAAAGGGTATTATTACAGACTTTATGAAAGTCAATTTACGACTTAAGTTCACTATATCGTATCCCTTTTTAGAAGAAGAGCAATGGATTATTTTCCTTTGCTCTTTTTTGTTCAAATTGGAGCCAAAGATTCTCACCTAAAACGGATGAGAAGTGATAACGGTTAGTGGGAGTTAAGCGCCAATTTTTACAACTGATTTTAAATACCCCTACCTAGAAAAGCATCACTTTATGTATGCTATCTTGCCTTCGGTCTTACACTACATTAGACAAAAAGACTATCTATTGAAGAAATGAGAAATAATATTTTTATAGATGCTCCTTTTTAGCTTCTTTATTTATATATAAGAGATGAAAAGGAGGTGAGAACATGGAAAATCAATTTTTAGAGTTAACAAAGCTGCAAATTGAATTTGTTGTTGGGGTCGATGCACAAGGTGAACCAATCACCCAAAAAAGAACACTATCCAATATTAATAATGGGGCGGATGGTGAAGCATTAAAAAAATGTGCGAATGCTATTATCTCACTTCAAGTCCATGATGTAGCAGGAGTAAGGCGCTTGGATACTTGGCAAATCTAGTATCGGTAGAAGGGAATATTGGATAGAAAGGAGGGACTACAGATGGAAAATGTTCTTGAACTATATTTTCTGACAGAAGAAGGTAAAACTGCGAAACTATCAATTGATAATCCGAAAATGCCAGTTGATCAAGAAGCAGTTAGACAGGCAATGGATACCATTATTGAATCAAAAGTATTCTTAACAAAAACAGGCTTTTACGCTAGTAAAGAAGAAGCACAGTTAGTTGAAACAGCAAAAACTGAATATTCATTTGTATAATTGATGAACAGATGGCTAATCCAAATAAGCTGGATTAGCCATTTTTAAGGATTGAGCGAGGAGGTGGCATTCCATGAACGATTTAATTCCGTTAATTAAAGATGTGGGTTTTCCTGTTGTGGTGACCGTTTATCTTTTATACCGTATTGAAGGAAAGCTGGAGATGCTGAATAATTCCATACAATCATTGCCTTTAATGCTTAGTGAACTGATCAAAAAATAATTCTAAGGCTTGCCATCAGTAAGAATGGCAAGCTTTTTTAATTGGAATGTAAATGGAAAATTATGTATAATTTACATTAAAACTCTTTTTTTGAAAGGGTTGGTAAAGATGACTAATGACTCGTTCGATGAGAGCAAACGAGGAAACCAATATATCTTACCGATAGGGTTTCAAAGAGAATTAATAAATATGCAATCCTTTATTCAGGCGGTATCATCGCCATTTTACAATGGTCCGATTGGACCGATGAAAATAGAGGGACCAACGGGACCAACCGGAGCAACAGGGATTCAAGGAGAGATTGGACCAACCGGACCGACGGGTGGGACCGGAGCTACTGGTACCGCTGGGACAGCATTAGGCTATGGATCTTTATATCGACCCAACGGGACAATTACCCTCACACCAGGGGCAATAGTGGATTTTAACCAAAGCGGTCCCAGTTTATTAACTATTCTCAACACGGCTAATGATACTATCACAGTAACGGTTGCCGGAGTATATATAATTACTTATAGCATTAGTGTCAATTTAGAATTGGGCGCATTAATTTCTAACGAGCTAGCATCTATTTCGGTCTTTATTAATGGGTCTGAGGAAAACCTAAGTATAGGGACCAGCGGGATGTCTGGGACACTAACTATAGGTCTGACAATGCGATTTAATATATCAAAAACGATACAAAGAACTTTATCGGCAAATGATGTTATCACATTGCGAATACGAAGTGCCAGTGTAGTAAGTGCAAGTGATACGTATGAATTTCCGGCTTTATCGGTTACGAGAATAGGATAATATATAGTGAAAATAAGAGGAATGCATGAGGAAGAAGCATGCATTCCTCTTATTTGTTTTGGTTAATTAATTCGTATGTTGGCGAATTATAAGCTATTATTCCATAACCATCCCATTCAACAACCAGAATGTTCTATGGCTTCGGCTGTCTCAGTTTAGATTTATGCCAGCAATATGACTTTTAATTTCCACACAAATAAAACTGCTTTAATAATTGTCTCTAAATAATTTATTAAGGTTTAAAAATAATGAATCAGTGGTACTTTTTGAGAAAGAATGGAAAATGTGTATTTTTACATAGGTATACATATATTTGAAACCATTAGAACAAAGAGATGGGGTAGAGATAATGGCTGATAACCATATTCAAAACGAAAAAGACAAGCAATTGGATGATTTCAGAGTAGATAATAGCGAAAAAAAATTAACAACCAATCATGGTGTACGAGTTTCTGAGGATGAACATTCTTTAAAAGCGGGTGACCGTGGACCGACTCTCATGGAGGATTTTCATTTTCGGGAAAAAATGACCCATTTTGACCATGAGAGAATTCCAGAGCGAATCGTCCATGCTCGTGGTTTTGGTGCACATGGATATTTTCAGGTGTATGAACCAATGACGAAGCTGACCAAAGCAAGTTTTTTGCAGGATCCATCTAAAAAAACACCAGTATTTGTACGATTTTCCACTGTGGCAGGCTCCAGGGGATCTGCTGATTCTGTAAGGGATGCCCGTGGATTTGCAACCAAATTTTATACGGATGAAGGTAATTTTGATCTCGTAGGAAATAATATTCCTGTATTTTTCATTCAGGATGCAATTAAGTTTCCAGATTTAGTTCATTCCTTTAAGCCTGAGCCACACAACGAGATGCCTCAAGCAGCAACAGCCCACGATACTTTTTATGATTTTGTTGTAAATAATACCGAATCTGCACATATGGTTCTTTGGACAAACTCTGACAGGGGTATACCTCGAAGCTATCGGATGATGGAAGGGTTTGGTGTTCATACATTTAGACTTGTAAATGAACAAGGAGAAGCCCATTTTGTTAAATTCCATTGGAAACCAGTCCTTGGGGTCCATTCTCTTGTTTGGGATGAAGCGCAAAAAATCGCAGGTAAAGATCCCGATTTTCACCGCCGAGATTTATATGAAGCGATTGAAATGGGGAATTATCCAGAATATGAGTTTGGTATTCAGGTAATTAAGGAAGAAGATGAATTTAAGTTTGATTTCGATATATTGGATCCAACTAAAGTTTGGCCTGAAGAACTGATACCTGTACAAAAAATAGGTAAAATGACGCTTAATAAAAATGTAGATAATGTATTTGCGGAAACGGAACAGGCAGCTTTCCATATTGGTCATATCGTACCGGGAATTGATTTTACCAATGATCCATTATTACAGGGGCGTCTGTTCTCTTATACGGATACACAGCTGCTAAGACTGGGGGGACCTAACTTTCAACAAATTCCGATTAACCGCCCGATTTCACCCGTGCACAATCACCAACGTGACGGATATCATCAAATGCGTATCGATAAAGGACAGGTTAGCTACAATAAAAATGGGTTAGCCCATAATTCTCCATCACCGGCATCTCCTGAAGAAGGCGGTTTCGAGCATTATCAGGAAAAGGTAGATGGATCTAAAGTTCGTAAGAGAAGTGAAAGTTTTAAGGATCATTACAGCCAAGCTAAGTTATTTTGGAACAGTATGTCTTCAGTAGAAAAACAACATATCATCGATGCATTCCGCTTTGAGCTTGGTAAATGTCTAAGTAAGGATATCCAACAACAAGTTGTTAATATGTACGCGAATGTGGATCATTATTTGGCTGAACAAATTGCGATTGGGTTAGGTCTTGAGGTACCATCAAATACAGAAGTTAAAGAATCAAAAGTAACTGATTCATCACCTGCACTCAGTCAACTGAATACAACCATGGGTGCCGCGACAAGAAAGGTTGCTGTACTTGTCCATAATGGATTTGATGGGATTGATTTAAAACAGGTGTTGGTAGCCTTTGAGGAAGCCGGTTTAACAGCGGAAATTGTTTCTGAGAACCAAGGAAAAATAACCAGTGCTAATGGAGCTGAGTTAAAGGTAGATCAGACGTTTTTGACAGCAGATTCAGTTTTATATGATGCTATCTATCTTGCTTCAGGCCAACATAGTGTAGATGCTCTAAAAACGATCAACAAAGTGAATGAGTTTATAATGGATGCATTTAATCACTTTAAAGCAATAGGTGCCCCAAAAGAAGCTGCAGATTTGGTTGCTCCTTTTATCCGGACATCTAATGGAGCTGCCGGTATTATTACCTCGGCTGCTGACGAATCAATTAATAAGTCAGTTGAGCAGTTTATTGAAGCGGTTGCTAAGCATCGCCACTGGGATCGAATTCAATAAGAAGACTCAAATATTGAAAAAGCCTCTAATCCACAACAATGGATTTAGAGGCTTTTTGTCAGTTAAGATATATGAATAGGATTTTGTTTTTTTGTTTGATGAGCAAATTTTTTCTCCCATGGACGGCTGAGCCAGCGTTTGACTGCAAAGATTGCACGGAACCATTCGTCGATTCCCTGAGCAATCCAAATTCCGAGTAAACCAAGCCCGAATGTAATGCCAAACAAATAGCCGAAGCCTACAGTGAATATCCACATGGATAATATACCAATTATGACCGGGAAACGAACATCACCCGCTGATTTCAATGAGCTCATTAAAACAATGTTGACAGCTCTGCCAGGTTCAACAAAGGCAATTCCCCAGAGGACAGGCAAAGCAATCGCTAAGATGGCCGCATCAGAGGTAAATAACTCAATCAATGTATTTCCCATTAATGCAAGTGTCAGTGACACAGCTGTAGAGGCAAATACAGCAATTTTAACGGTTTTCAATCCTCTTTTTAAAGCCTGATCAAAGTGACCGCCCCCTATATATCTTGCAACCAACAGCTGTGTTCCCTCGCCAATCGCAACGCTGAATAAATAACAGAGCATTGTAATATTCGTTAAATAAACGCGTGCAACTAACGAGGCATCACCAAGGGTGGCTACGAAGGCAGTTACCAACAGCTGTGAAAAATGATAGGATAAATTTTCACCGGCAGAGGGAATACCTATTTGAAACAGATTTTTCATGTCTTCAATGTTAATATGAAATAAATCAATTAATCGGAATCGTAATGCAAGCTCTTTGGCGACGATCATTAATAAAGCGACCACTGCAAAAATTCGAGCAATAACCATTGTCCATGAAACACCAGTTACACCGGTTATCGGAAGATTGAATACTCCATAAATACTAATGACATAACCTATTGTACTGATAATATTCATGAAGAGTGAAACATACATAGGTTCCTTTGTTCTCCCGTGGCTCCTGAGAATAGCGCTAAGGACAAGTGAAATTGACTCCAGAAATAAAGAAAATCCTACAATTCTTATGAATAGAAGGGCATAGTCATAAACCTCTCCGCTAATGTCAAATAAACCTAATAAACTCGGCCCGAAAATAACGACAATAAGAGATATGAGAATACCAAACCATACATTTATGCTAAACGCAGATCTTGATAATTGTCTTGCTTTATCAAGACGCTGTGCTCCGATCCTCTGTCCAATTAAGATCATTGCACCAATAGAAGAAACATTAAAAACTAAGATAAAAATACTCATTAATTGGTTGGCGACACCTACACCTGCGGCAGCTAGGTCAGAATAATGTCCAAGCATCAATGTAGCCAGTAACCCCATTGCTATATGTAAGCTAAGCTCTATAAATAATGGCCATGATATAGAAAATAGCGATTGATTTTTTAAATCTTCTGTATTTACCAATCCATCTGACTCCTTTAGTTTAAATTAAACACCTAATAAATCATTCTATAATACTTTACCATTATATGTATAGAAGAGAGTATGAAAACATGAGTTTAATATTTTGGAAGTATCTTTTATCCGGGGAATTTGATCTGTTTTCAAGTATAATGAAGCAAAAACAAAGGGTGAATAAAGGATGAATATAAAAGGAATTAATCATTTGTTATTTTCTGTATCCAATCTGGAAAATTCCATTTTATTTTATGAACAAGTGTTTGAAGCAAAATTACTTGTTAAAGGAAAAACAACCGCATATTTTAATTTAAATGGTTTATGGTTAGCGTTGAATGAAGAAACAACCATACCTCGGAGGGACATAGAACATTCATATACCCACATAGCTTTTTCCGTAGAAAAAGCAGATTTCGATGAATGTATAAATCAATTAAAAAAGTTAAACGTAAATATTCTTCCGGGAAGAAGAAGAGATCTAAAAGATAAGCAATCTGTTTATTTTACTGATCCTGATGGACATAAATTTGAGTTTCATACCGGGAATTTAGAAGATCGCTTTCTTATTATAAAGAATTGAAAACGCATATGGAGTTTTTTAGTTGAGGGAAAAGGGCTTAAAGTAATCATTATTCATTATGTATACAGTTTGGATACCGGTGATAATAGATACAGGCTGTATTCGATAAAAGCTGACTGATTAATGTGAAATTCCAACTTATTTTTCGTTCTGTATATTACACATTGAATAAATAAACATTTTAGGAAAGGAATAATTTGCTTTTTATTATAAAGTGGTTAATAACTCCACAAACATTTAACAAACACATCTTTCCCTTTGATATACCTTTTATAATAGATGAATTAAGAGGAAGAGATAGTAATTTTGAAAAGAATTCCAATATAGGGATTTGATGTGGGTGCAATTTATATTGTTAGGCATATTGGCATCTTTTTTCTTTGCGGTGACATTTATACTAAACAGGTCAATGGAGCTTTCGGGAGGTAGCTGGCTTTGGAGTGCGTCATTACGCTATATTTATATGATTCCATTTTTAATGGCAATTGTTTATTTCCGAAAGAATTTATGGCAATTGTTTGTCATTATGCGAGAAAACTTAAAGGAATGGTTTTTTTGGAGTTTCATTGGTTTTGGTATGTTCTATCTGCCTTTATGTTTTGCGGCAGCGTATTCTCCAGGATGGCTTATAGCGGGAACCTGGCAAATTACTATAGTGGCAGGAACTTTATTGACTCCATTATTTTTTGAATCTGCAAAGGGGATTTATTCAAAAAAAGGTATCATACCTAAAAAGCAATTGTTTTTCTCATGCATTATTTTACTGGGGATTCTATTGATACAGATGGAAAATATGAATCGGTTAACAATAAATGATTTCTTATTCGGTTTTATTCCAATCCTGATTGCAGCATTTGCCTATCCATTAGGAAACCGTAAAATGATGGAAATTACAAAAGGTCGGTTGGATGCATATCAACGAGTACTTGGAATGACCTTGGCTAGCTTACCTCTTTGGATTATCATCTCCATTCTGGCGCTGTCTACAGTTGGATCGCCAAGCCCTATGCAAAACATTCAAACATTAATAGTTGCTATTTCTTCAGGAGTCATTGCCACCGTTCTATTTTTTAAAGCAACTGATCTCGTTAATGGTGATATGAAAAAGATGGCAGCGGTAGAGGCAACTCAATCCATGGAAATTTTGTTTGCTTTAGCAGGTGAAATGTTATTCTTATCTATTTTATTTCCTTCCACCTCGGCTATGATTGGAATATTTATTGTCATATTTGGAATGGTCTTGCATAGTTTAAGTTCTTCTGAGAAAAAAGAGAATACGATTAATGCAAAAGATATGTAAAAAGGTAGAAATATATCAATAGTAATCCACTTGTAATGTTAATTCTGCTGAAATTGACATTTTTTCTTTTTTTAATTCCTAGTAAGACTTTCTTCTGATTAATTTAACAAAAATTTCAGACATTTTTCTTGCCTAGGAGGATAGAAGCATTGTATTATTGGAAAGATAGTTTGATAAACCAACAATTCTTTATAACTTCTAACTTCAATACAGTATATTACCTCCTCGGTTTTTCACATAATGTTTACTTACTCCGCGTCTATACTTTCACTTGAATTTCACAAATTGAATTAGTTAATGAATGACCGAATAGATATACATCTTTTAGATAATGAATTAATTGTTTAAACATTGGAAGGAGTATTGTGAGAAAATGAATTATACAATTTTTAAAGATTATGAAGAGATGTCTACATCTGCGGCTGAAATAATCATACAAGAAATCAGTGAAAAACCGAACCTTTTTATAGGTCTCCCAGCCGAAAATAGTCTTAGGCGAATATTGGAGATATTAGCAAATCAATATTCATTGGGGAAGGTTGATTTTTCAGAGTGCCGCTTTGCAGTTATGTATGAATGGATGGGCAGAAGCACTTATGATGAAGGCAGCTGCAATCAATTCCTTTATAAAGAATTTTTTTCTAAAGTTAATGTCAAAGCTTCACAATTGGTTTTTTTTAACGGGAAATCTGAGATACCTCATAAGGAATGTAAGAGAATTGATAATGATATCATTAAAAATGGGGGATTAGATTTAGTCCTATTAGGAATTGGTGGAGATTGCAAGATTGGGTTTATTAGTGCCAGTAGCTCTTTTTCTTGTTATTCACATGTTCGCCGTATAGGAGATAAGGCCTATTATAATCAGTTTAATTCACAGGACCTGCCTGCAGCTTACTTGGTAGGATATAAGCATATAATGGGAGCCCGGGAAGTTATTGTGTTGGCGAATGGTTTGCATAAAGCACAAATAATCAGGAAAACACTAAAGGACAATTTACACTTACATACTCAAAAGAAATCTTTACACCAAAATACAACTTTCTTATTAGATCAGGAAGCTGGTAGCTTATTAAGGATTTATTAAAAAAGGTATATGGTATGCAATTCAATATTCAATAAAATAATCTATCTAGCTTTAAACTTTATTTTCTGAATATTCATTATACTGTTTATTGGTTTTTGCAATTAGGGAAAAGGTGAGATAACCGGATTATATAATAGTGATATAAATAGGATTTGTCTTTCATATTTGAATATCAGAAATTGTTCATTAGTTTTAAACTAAAGGTAGATCATAACGTTACTTGTCAAAATATAAAGATTGATTAGTAGTAACCATGAATTTTGAATAATTATGTAAAAAAACAGATTTAAAATCAGTTCGAATGTATCTATAATAATTTTGTATATATTGTTAAAATATGGGTAACAACTGGTACCGGCTTCAAATTAATCTCAAGTGGAGGAGATAAGATGAAGAGAGAAGTGCAAGTTATACCATATCATATTGATCAACAGCTTGATTCGGTCAATGAGGTGCCAAAGGGAATTGAAATGATTGAAGCCCCTGAAATCTGGAATGTTACGATGGGTGAGGGTGTAACCATTGCAGTGTTGGATACTGGTTGTGATGTGAGCCATCCTGATTTGGCTAAGCAAATTATTGGCGGCCGGAATTTTACTGCAGACGATGATAGTGACCCTGATAAATTCCAGGATTATAACGGGCATGGTACACATGTGGCGGGAACAATTGCAGCCACGCAAGATAAAAGTGGGGTAGTTGGGGTAGCTCCAGCTGCCAAGCTGCTTATTCTGAAAGTATTGGATAAGGATGGCTCCGGTGAATATGACTGGATTATTAACGGGATTCTTTATGCGATCGAGCAAAAAGCAGATATTATTTCTATGTCTCTAGGGGGAACAGAAGATGTACCTGAGCTGCATGAAGCAATTAAGAAGGCAGTTATGAATAATATTGCAGTTATTTGTGCCGCAGGCAATGATGGAGATGGTAAAGAAGAGACGGAAGAGCTTTGCTATCCGGCAGTTTACAACGAAGTCATCAGTGTTGGCGCGATTGATCTCGAACACCGGTCATCCCGATTTTCTAATTCCAATAAAGAAATCGATTTGGTAGCACCTGGTGAGAAAATTCTATCCACTTATTTGAACGGAAAATATGCGACTTTAAGTGGAACTTCTATGGCTACGCCTCATGTGGCAGGAGCAATGGCTCTTATTAAGGTTATGACCAATAACAGCTTTGAACGTAACTTAAGTGAGCCTGAAATATACGCACAATTAATTAAGAGAACAATACCGCTTGGGAACTCACCTAAATTAGAGGGAAATGGCTTGCTGTATTTGACAGCCCCTGACTATTTAACAGAGCTGGTTAATAAACTGTCTTTAAATGATGTTATAAATATGTAGAGGGTTGGCAGTGCAAAATAGACTTATGATGCGATTGAGAAGAATTTGAAAAGCTTCAATATAACAGTGATAATGAGATTGGCCGCTTAACCATAAAAAGGACTGCCACACTGAATAGCTAGCTCAGTATGGCAGTCCTTTCGTTTATGTAGGGAATGGATATTTAATGATGACGATTGATATGGTTTGTGGTGAAAGTGCGCCAGCCTCTGTGAGTCAATGCACCAATAAAGGAAATGAAGAGAAGAGCGCCAGTCCATATTTCAAATTGTTCAGGAACATAGTTGAAAACGAAAAATGCTAGGTTCTCAACTTTAAGGCTAAAGGATAAAATGAATACAAACAAGCCGATCATCAACAGTTCTTTAAATAAATTAATAAGTGTAATGCTGTTCTGATCCCAGCGAATAAGAAAGAGAGCAATTGCTAAGGCGCCAAATAAATTCCAATCCAATGTCTCCACTCCTTTATTAGTTATTCTTTTAATAGTTGAAAAATGATTGGTGGACAGCAGGATAAAGGGCTTCATCAACGAATGCGATTCATTTAGGGTATATCGTCAAAATGGATAATTTTGTATTCATTATAAAGGTAGACAAACTTCAGTGGCAATATATATTTTAAGGCAGGAATACGGTTTTAGATGTAGAAATGTTAATGAAGAGGGAATTAAGAATGTCAGGGAGTGGCAATATGGATTATAAGAATTTATACTTTACAGATAGTTTTTTTTCATCTGGTCAAAAAGATATTTATACAAAGGATGAACACATTGTTGGTAAATTAGATTTAAAAAGTGCTTTTACTTCCACGATTGATGTATTAGATCTGAAGGGGAATATTTTGATAAGCGGCAAATTCCCGCTTTTCAGCAACAGGTGGATTGTTACAAATCAAGAAGGGGATGAACTTGGTTTTGTACGTGCGAGATTTAGCTTTTTTGCTAAAAAATATGAATACACAGCTCATGATCGGGGTATATTCCGCATCGATTCAGAAACCTTTTCTAAAAGATATGAAATCCTCAGTGAAAAAGGAAAGCAAGTTGGCCGATTTAGAAAAGTCAACTCCATCCTATCAAGTCCTGCCTATGAATTGTCTAAAACTTCCGATGAAATTGAAATAGGTGAAATGATAGCTGTTGTTATGGGTGTAAATGCTATTCAAAAAAGGAGTCATTCAGCTGCGAATAGTACCGTATAGCTGGAAGATTACTCTTTAGTTGATAGAACTAAAAGAGTAAATAGAGGTGACTTAGCCAGACTCATTGAACGCGATAATAATTGATGTGCATCCAATTAGCAGTTGAATAA
The DNA here is from genome assembly GCF_058267515.1 of Pradoshia sp. Z6_59. Classification (NCBI taxonomy): domain Bacteria; kingdom Bacillati; phylum Bacillota; class Bacilli; order Caryophanales; family Bacillaceae; genus Pradoshia; species Pradoshia sp. Z6_59. Next base: position 16,035 of record NZ_JBZCPP010000025.1, on the reverse strand, counting down.
CAAAGTTGAAGGCACCATGATAGGATTTTAATAAATCTAATTGGACAATCTTCATAAGTATGATCAAGGTAATAATGGGACAGACAAAATAAGCGAGCTGGGAAAATGAAAATGACCAATCGTGAAATAAGGACTCTGTTAATAAGGGCAAAAGGATAAATAAATTCATGGCTGTGACTCCATATAAGGATTTTATCGTTAGCATCCTGAACCTCCGTTAAAAATTTTCATAATCCATATTAGTATATGAATGTATTTACAAAAAAGTAGTGAAATCAAGGTTAACTATTTATAATATAACAATTACTATGAGACTAAAATGAACTCTGTAAGCGAGATTATATGGGTTCATTCTAGTTTTTTTTATGTTCTTCTAAGTGACCAACGATTCGTTCCAGCATACATAATCCTTCATGACTTTTCTTTTTTAAAGGCTGTTTTCGTAGTGGTGATACGAAAAGGGGGTTGATATAATAAGCTTAAAGAGGGAATAACGATATTTTTTATAGTAGACTGAAAATCCATTAGCATATTTAAGTTATTGCCAACTTAATATTTGAATAACTGCCTCAATTGGTTTCGCTGGCTTAAATTAGGAAAGAGTTTAGGTGTGGAAAACACGTATAGGAACAACTACATATAAGCTCAAAAATGTTAAAACTCCCCAAAATCTTTTATACATTGAATCCCCTATCTAATTAAAATACTGCAAATATTTATATCACATTTATCTTCGTATCTATTGAATTTTTTACTTTATTTTCCTTTAATTTGGATTTTCGTACTCAACCTTTGACTACTAACAACAAACTATATGAAAAGCTATAAAGGGTAATATCCTTTGTAGCTTTTCTGTCATACGAATTAATAAGATGACCTATTAAATACCTTAGAAAGGGAAGAGTTTAAATTTTACGATTATTGAAGTGTCTGATAAAATTTATGTAGCCAGACGACTATAATAGGAGGGATAGAATGGATACAACCTTGGATAAAGCTGCCATGATCAAAGAATATATCGTGGAAAATCGCCAGTCCTTTAGCGATATGTTATTATCTGAAGCAGTAAATGTCAGGCGGAAAATAGAAGAAATTTTACTGATTGGCAATATTGATTTGATAAATAACGCCCATAAACTGGTTATATACGTTCTTGACCAGGAGAAGAAAGAAGTTATTGATTTTGCTAAGCAAGAAGGCATAGCTTGGGCTACTCATTCCCTTACTTTGAATTTTAAATTGGAATGGGTACAGGCAATAAGAAGAACGATGTGGGCATTTATCAATCAATTTGTTCAACAATCAGAAGAATCTTTTAATATGGAAGATTTTTTTATTATGGAGAAACAAATTAATAATCAAATTGATAGTTTCTTGAATACTTTCTTTATCAGCTATTCGAATTATAAAGATATATTAATTGAAAAGCAGACTAAAATGGTTGAAAATTTATCCGTACCGATTATACCGATCACACCGACGATTTGTATCTTACCACTAATCGGTGTATGGGATGATAATAGGTCGAAAATTATAGAAAAGAAAGCGTTACAGGCAGTTGGAGAACACCATATCCAAACCTTAATTATTGATTTATCCGGTATAGCTGAGATGGATCCTGATGTTATTGATCAACTAATGAAGTTAATTGAGGGTACTTCAATGATGGGGTGTGAATCCATTATCACAGGACTTCGCCCCGATATTGTACAGCAAATTATCCATATGGGGATTAATTTTGAAAACAAAGCTACTACCATGGGCAGCCTTCAACAAGCTATCAAAAGATTTCTTTAAAACTTTTAGTAAAAAAAAGCAGGTCCTGAATTTTCAGGAGCTGCTTTTTTTGAAATAGCTGGTTAAATAAATAATAATAAACTGATTGCCATTAACGCCATCCCTGCTATCAAACCATAGATGGCATGGTGTCCTTCATCATACTTTTTAGCTGCAGGTAATAATTCATCCAACGAAATGAATACCATAATCCCCGCAACCGCCGAAAAGATAATTCCAAACAACATATCAGTTAAGAATGGCATTAACAGTAAGTAAGCTACTAGAGCACCGACTGGCTCTGCCAATCCGGAGAGAAATGAAAGTTTAAAGGCTTTTCGTTTATCCCCAGTCGCAAAATAGATAGGCACGGCAACGGCTATCCCCTCGGGTATGTTGTGAATAGCGATGGCTACTGCAATAGCTATTCCTAAGCCAGGATCCTGTATTGCTGATGTAAATGTAGCGATACCTTCCGGGAAATTGTGAATACCAATAGCCAAAGCGGTAAACACACCCATTTTCATAAGCTCATCACTATGAATTTCACTTCGCGGCTTATTCATGTCCTCTACTTTTTTTGGTTCATGAGGATTCCCTTGCTTAGGGATGAAACGGTCAATTAAGGCGATAAGTAAGATACCGCCAAAAAAACCAACCACTGTCATTGTATAGCCCTTTTCGTAACCTAAAGCACTGACAAGAGAATCTTTTGCTTTAACAAAAATTTCAACCATTGAAACATAAATCATGACTCCGGCAGAAAAGCCAAGGGAAACGGATAAAAACATTTTATTGGTACGAGATGTTAACAGAGCAATCAAGCTCCCGATTCCTGTTGCTAAACCAGCCATGAGTGTTAATGCAAAGGCAAATAAAATAGTTTGATCCATTATGAAAACCTCTCTAATCTTATAACTTAAACATAGTGTACCTTTTTGAATCAAGTAAAATCAAAATATAACTCTATAGATTATAATTCTATACTTTAATTAATATGTTCGTCAAAAGTATATTGTTCATAAAAAAATTGAATCTTTAAAATAAATTAGGTATTATAAATTATTACTTCTATTTTGAAAAATATGGAGGATGAAATTTGGATACTTCTAAAATTACATTAGCTAGTTATTCCGACGAATATATAGAAGGTATAAGAGATTATATGCTACCCCCTGAACAATATCTATTTACATCATATCCGCTTGAAGTATTGGAACAAGTATATCAGGATTGTGATAAGTTTCCAGTGTTGATTCTTAATAACGGAAAGGCAGTCGGCTTTTTCTGTTTATACAGTGGCAAAAGGGTGGCTGAAGTGTCGACAAACCATAGAGCACTGTTATTAACCAGTTTTTCAGTTAATTATAAATACCAAAAGAGAGGGTTTGCCAAACAAGCATTATACTCGATCTCCAGCTTTATCAAAAATCATTTTGAGGAAATTGATGAAGTTGTTCTGCTAGTGAATTTGAAAAATATCCCTGCTCAATCCTTATACATAAACTGCGGCTTTAAGGATATGGGGGAGAGGAGAATGGGGAAAAGAGGAGAACAAATGGTTTTGCATTTGAAGATTTAAAGGGGATAAGAAATGGAGGAGTTTAAATGGATTTTGTAGAATTAGAAACTAAGCGTTTACAATTAGTAAGATTAAATACCTCTCATCTAAACCAGTATTTTACGATCATGTCTAAACAAGAAGTAATGGAGTATTATGGGATGGAGCCTTTGACCAAAAAGGAAGATGCTGCTTTAATTTTTGTAACTCTGGATAGAGGGCTGGCACTTGGGCAATCCATAAGGTGGGGTATTACTTTAAAGGAATCTGGTCAGTTAATTGGTACAGTTGGCTTAAATAATCTTAGTTTAAAAAGCAAACGTGCCGAGATTGGGTATGAGATTCATCCGGATTTTTGGCGGTTAGGATATGCAACAGAAGCTATTATATCAGTAGTAAACTATTCCTTTCATCAACTTGATTTATTCCGGATAGGGGCTATTACGTATCCGGCTAATACTTCATCTAATCATTTGTTGCTGAAAATGGGTTTTACATTAGAAGGGACACTTCGAGGATATTTATATCAGAGAAATCAATCACATGATGCCTATGTATTTTCAATTACGAAACCGGAATGGAAACACTGATAAATACTCCGCTGTATTATTTTTCGGCGGTTGGACGTATACAGACAATAATAAAGCAAATAACGGAACTTATTGAAAAAGTCCCGTTATACTTCTAAGTTAATATCCTTATAACCCAAACATGATTTGTGTTATTTTTCGTTTCCTTTTTCGCCTGGACTTTATGGTTTCAAGTGCAATCGGCTTAGAAATAGCGGGAGGTTTTTTTGTTCCGCTTAATTGGGTCTCAAGATGATCGATTCTAGTTGTCAGTTCATTAACGATAGCCAACAAATCCTCAAGTTCATTTCGATGCTGCAATAGCTGGATGGATGCAACACCATCAGCTTTTTTATATAGTTTTAATTCGAGCTCATTAACTTTTAATTTCAGTTTCTCTACCTCTTCGTTATTTGGATGAGGGAGCATTTGAACGGATTGAAATTGATCTTGATTATGATAGTGCTCCAATTGGCTGAATTCTTCCTTTGTAAAGATAAAGTGCCCTTTGGAATTTCTGGCTGGTTCAATAGATAGGTGTTTAACCCAACGTTTAACTGTACTTGATGAAACGCCTAATATTTTAGCTACTTCGTTTGTATTCATTTTGACACCACCTTTAGTTTTTACTTCTTGCGTCGAAAACTCCACCATTTCTTTTCTGCTGTAACCGTATCCTTTTCTTTTAAAGTCTGTTTATCCTGCTTCTTTTTTTCTGGTTTGACTTTTCCTTTTTCCTTTGTTTTATTCTTTTTAACATCTTTGAATTTCACCGTTTTTGGTTTTTCTAATTCTTTTGTAGGTGCCGCATCTCTGAAGCTCATGACCATTTGTTTAAAAGCTTCCTCCCGTTGACGGATGTCATTTCGATATTGGTCTAATTCATTATTCATCGTTTCAAAATATTGCTCACGATCCTGATACATGGCCTCTGTTACACTTTTAATTTCCTGTTGTGTTTCTGTTACGGAAGCAGAGAGATCTGCAAGTAAGTCGCGATAACCGTCTGCGGCCGCTTCGGATATCCGTTTGGAAAACGATTCAAAGGCTCCCTCTGAAGACCTCGCAATGGTGGTCGTTAGCGCTCCGAATGTCTCGGATGTACGCTCTGATGCTTTTGAAACATTTAAAGAAAGCTTTCGTAACTCCCCATTTGTTTTTATATTGGATCGTTGAATTGTTTTCGATAGGCCTTTAATCGTATCAATTGAACCTTGTGAAATTTCTTTTTTTACCTCTTCAATCATAAGGTTCCGATTATTTCGTAACTCTGCAGACATTTCTTTCATTAAATTATTCTTATAATCATCCATGGCTACCAAGAAATCCTCCATCCTTGGTTCAGCTGGTTTCTCTACAACAGCCAATGAGGTTCCGGAATCTTCAGAAGCGGGTTCTGAAACGGGCTGTTTTTCTTGAGTTAAATGTTTTTGCAGCATGTCTTTAATAATTTCCTTACTGAGATTTTTATCACGCATTTCTTTTATTCTTTTTAAAATTGCGATTTCAACTTCTGTATAAAAACGGGCTCCCTGTTTAGAACGCGGAATAATTAATACACCATTTAAGTCTTTTTCCCATTGGCGGATTGTTCCTGCAGGTACATTTATTCTCCGTGAAACTTCTTTAATGGAATATGCTCGTAAAATTTGATTATCTTTCATATTTAACAATCCTTTCCCTTTGTCATTTGGGTTTATTGTATCTCTCTAATACATGTATTCTTCACAGGCAATATACTTTTCCTGCTGCATGACAAAAGCTATCAAAACAAGTTGTATTTCTTCAGAGTCCTTGTTTTTATGTTCATTTCGGGAGGTTTACCTATCTAAAAACAGAGAATGCTGGGAAGGATTCATAATAGGGACGAGGCATGGCAATTAAATGCACGATAAAGGGGGAAACAGGAAAGCTTGGGGTATTTTGCGGTAGAAAAAGTGAAGGTTGTAGCTTAACAGTTAAAGAGGTATAGGGCCGAAAGGAAAGCAAATAAAAAACCCTCAGCAGGTAACTGAGGGTCATACATTAAGAATGTTCTTTTAAAAAGTTATAAACAGAATATCCTAGCATTGCCATTCCGATAAAGAAGACAAATCCACCTAACAAAACTCCGTTGGAAATACTCTCCAAAACGGTTGTGTTGGAGTATACCTCAACACCATTTGGCTGTATGCTTCCGGAAACTTTAAAATGTCCTATAGCGGCAAAAATAATGGAAAGTATAAATAGTCCGTATGTTTTTAATTTCATTTGAACCCCACCCTTTGTAGGAATAGTAAAACAATTTAAATTGTTACAATTATCGTAACAGATTGTGTATATTTTGTGAACAAATAATGCTTAATATTTTTATTTGTTAAGAGATCCTTAATTACACATGGCTGATTTTCAGGAATTCATTGTTTGCATGAAATTTACGGAAGTAAAAAGGTGGAAAATAAATTATTCAGATTTTGTTATTAGCAATCGGTGCAGTGTGTAGTTAGTTTGCGAAAGTACAACCCAAATAGAGAAAGGGAGGTAAAGTAGATGATCATGTACAGTTGGCGTTGCTAATTTAAAGGGATACTTCCTTTGAAAAGGTGTTCAATTTAAAAAAATGATGATGTTCATGAGAAAAGGCCAGAGGGCATTTGGCCTCTGACCTGTATTTTTCCAAGTGCTTTTAAGGATGATTTACTGTCTTTCCAATTTGATAGTAGTAGTAGTTCCCATAGCTGATGCTTCATAGGAAATCACACCATCTTTATAAGTGAAATCTTTAGTGTCAGCACCAGATGCTAATAAGGCACTGTCAGTTTTTTCTTTATCATTTTTAGATGTCCATTCATATTCATCAGTGGATTCAGTTGGCGCTTTATATGTGCCAGACCAGTACAATGATTTGGTTTCCCCTTTATCACTGATCCAGTTGATTTCAATTGTGCTATCTGTAATTGTAGCTTCCTGCCATGCTTCATCAGAATTGCTATTAATTTGAACCCAAGTACCTGAAAGATCTAGTGGTTTAGCAGGTGTATTTTCCTCCTGTTTATTACTAGATGAACCGCCACATGCAACTAATCCCATGCACATTACAAGTGTAAGTATTATAAACAATAATTTCTTCATGCCTTTTTTCCTTTCTTACGTAAGATACCTATTTTTGTAATTACATTTTAATGAACATCAGGGAAGAAAGAAATAGTTTTATGCATTTTGGTAATAAGTTACATTTTATTGATGACTACGTCAAGGTAAAGAAATTCGAATACTTACGGATTAGGCCAAAGCAACTTCCTAATGTCCATATTGCCAGAATGAATGGATAGATTGTGATTATAAGAAGTTAATTGCAAACTTTATTTTTGTATAATAAGCCATATTAAATGCATCCTTAAATGAGGCTCTATTGTTGATAAGCGGTAATTAAACGTACTATAGAAAGAGGAATTACACAGTTTTTGTTGAAATATAAAGAAGTGGTCAGGTGATATATATTATTGTTTTTTGGAGTAATGTCTGCAATGGAAGCTACATGAGTTTTTCCTTGGAAAAATCTAAATATCTATTGGAGATTGTTCATCAGCATTGTCCGCTATAGAATAAGATTTATTAAAATATCCATACTCGTAAGAGGGTTATTAATTTACATAATATAATTATGGTTTTGTATAGATGTAAAAGGTGACAGTTTTAAAATCCCAATAAGTCTTCTTTGAGAGTTAAGAGAATGGAGGTAACAGTATATGAGAAACTATATTATGGGTATGTTAATATTCGTTATACTTCTAATGACAGGTTGTTCAAATAATGCCGATAAAGAAACCATTGCGAATGAATTTCCTCCATCTATGAAGGGACTAGTATTGGTTAATGGAATTGAGTATCAGATGGAAAAAGGGAATTATAATTGGGAAAGGATTATCGGGAGTGAGAAGGAAATGGTGCAAACAGATTACGCCTCTCCTTACCAAATAGCAGACAACATGGAACCAATTAAGGTTAAATCTATTCAAAAAGCCACTATTGAAATTGAAGACAACCCGAATATTAAAATTTATTTATGGAATGAAAAGGGAAGAGGACAAGAAATTGAACATAAAAATAATCAGTTTTATATTCCTGCAAGTAAAGGCCGTTATATATATGAAGTTTTAGCTGAATGGAATGATGGTACGATTTCTTATACCTTTGTGTTAGATATTGAGTAGCATTAATAAGATTAATTAAAGGGTTTCTTTACTGAGTGAATCGCTCCCTGATATTAAATTTAAAATCTCTATTCCTTCATTATCTTAACCGTAAAATGTATAATATATGAGGTATAATAGTAAAGTTGCTTCATTTATACATAGAATCTTGGAGAAACGAAGGGATTGTAACAAAAAGTATTGAAGTAAAAGCTTATTCGTATTACTATTTTTAAGTAGATATAGTGGAAAGAGAGTGTTCATAATGGGACGTAAATGGAATAACATTAAAGAGAAAAAGGCTTCTAAGGATGCTAATACCAGTCGTATTTATGCCAAATTTGGACGTGAAATATACGTAGCTGCAAAACAGGGTGAACCAAGCCCCGAATCTAACCAAGCATTAAAAATGGTACTTGAACGTGCAAAAACATACAGTGTACCAAAAGCAATTATTGATCGTGCGATTGAGAAAGCTAAAGGCGGAGCAGAAGAAAACTATGATGAGCTTCGTTATGAAGGTTTTGGGCCAAATGGTTCCATGGTGATTGTGGATGCATTAACGAATAATGTTAATCGTACAGCTTCAGAAGTCCGTGCAGCGTTTGGTAAGAATGGCGGGAATATGGGTGTCAGCGGATCTGTTGCCTATATGTTTGATGCTACAGCAGTTTTTGGTATTGAAGGGAAAACATCTGATGAAGTGCTTGAATTGCTAATGGAAGCAGACATAGATGTTCGTGATATCCTGGAAGAAGATGAGGCGGTTATTATCTATGCAGAACCGCATCAATTCCATGCTGTTCAAGAAGCATTGAAAAATGTTGGAATTACAGAATTCACTGTGGCAGAGCTTACCATGCTTGCTCAAAATGATGTAACATTGGATCCAGATGCACAGGCGCAATTTGAAAAAATGATTGATGCAATTGAAGATTTAGAGGATGTTCAGCAAGTTTATCATAATGTTGATCTTGGTGAATAATTTTTATTTAATGTCTCTCCGAGGTATTCCTTTGGAGAGACTTTTTGTTTAAAGAATGGGGTACAAGGTAATAGAATGTTAAAACATTTATTACTGGAGGTTTATCATATGCCCTACAAATCTGTTAGTGAACTCCCTGATTCCGTAAAGGACTCGTTGCCGCATCATGCTCAGGAAATATTTAAAGAAGCCTTTAATTCGGCAAGAGAAGAATACGATGAAGAAGAAACAGCTTTTAAAGTAGCTTGGAGTGCAGTGAAAAATAAATACAAGAAAAACGATGATGGCGAATGGGTAGAAAAAGAATAGGTTCATTTAACTGGAATACTCCTTTGATTATGGAGTATTCTTTGTCTTTTCATAAAGAATTTTTAAATCACAAAATTTAGGGTGATTTAATAAATGAAGATTATCTGATAAGAGAATTTCCTTTAGGGCATCTTCTTTTGAAATGGGGTAGCCGATGCTTTCTTGTTCAACCCATTGCCTTTGTTCAATAATTAGGTAACTGCCGTCTTCCAGGCATGATATCCCTTTATGATAGGATAAGCCATTATTTTGTTGCTCCCAGAAATCCAGCTCAGTTTCTCCGGGAATGGATGCAAATAGTATATGTAATGGGTCATTTCCAAATACTTTAGCCATCTGACAATCTCCTTGCATAACCGATTTAAGAATATGATGTCCGAATGATATTCGGCTATACGGCTAATTTCTAATTGTATAAATTTAGATAAATCCTCAAATAATGAGATCATAATTCTTGAGAAAAAATAAAAAATCGGCAAGCCAGATATGCTCACCGATTAAATATATTATAGGCTTCTTGCGCCTAAGTATTTTGGTTTCCAATAGGATGATGTCATATCAGCCTGTACAACACCGCTGGAGCCAGCGTGGATGAATTTATTGTTTCCAACATAGATTCCCATATGAGAAGCACCGGAAGTATATGTTTCAAAGAATACAAAGTCACCTACAGAAGGTGTGCTTACTTTCTTCATAGTAGAGAAGTAAGTTGCTGTGTTAGTACGTGTAAAGCTTGGGCGTTCTTGTTTAACGATATAGTAAATGAACCCGCTGCAATCGAATCCTGATGGTGTTGTTCCACCCCATTTATAAGGAGTGCCAATTAAACTTTTTGCCGTAGCAACCATGCGCTCAGCTTCTGATTTTGTAACCGTACTGCCTGAAGTGGTACCAGTTGAAGTAGTTGATTTGCTTACAACCAATACTTGTCCAACATAAATGGTGTCGCTTTTTAAATTATTCCAAGATTTTAAGTTTGCAACAGTTGTATTATAGGTATTTGCAATTTTCCATAAAGAATCACCGGATTTTACCGTATATTTCTTTGTAGAAGTGCTTGCAGTCGTTTTTTCACCTATATTAAGTGTTTGACCTATGTAAATAGTATCAGACGTTAGGTTGTTTTCTTTTTTAATTGCAGACACAGTAGTATTATATTTAACTGCTAATTTCCATAGTGAATCACCTTTGGCAACTGTAACGGTAGCAGCAGAAGCAGCACCAGCAAAGATAGAAGACGCCAGGACAGCGGTAGCAGTAATAGATAAAACTTTTTTCTTCATGTAGACCCCCACTAAACTTAGTAAAATTTTAAAGTACTAGCCTAGTGTAGTAGATTCGACAAAAAATTACTAGGTATGTTTCCTAAATGTAACAAAACAGAAAGTTTATTGTAATAAAAGTGAGTTTTCTGTGTTTTGGATAAGTTTACTTAATTGTAAAATTTTTATATTCATTACCGGCCTGGGTGTTAACCTCCACATGGTTTATTTGACTATATTTTGGACCAATTCTAATTTTACCAAGAAAATGATCTAATGCTTCTTCTGTCCCTTGTGCAACAATTTCTACATCACCATTTGCTAAATTACACACCCACCCGTGTATATCATAATTTTTTGCTGTAAGCAGAGTAAAATAGCGGAATCCTACACCTTGAACGACCCCAGAGACGATAATATGATATTGCTTCATTATTTATCCTCCTAATCATAGATAGAATCCAAGTATCTATATATTTAGAATTTTGATGTATGTACACGACTAGCTACCTCAACACTAGAATAGTGTTTTTAAATGTATATTCCTATATTTTAATGGTACTTATTTTTTAGTTAACTATCAACAATAGGATGAATCACAATCTGTAGCTTTCGTGAAAACTCTTATATGGTAGAATATAGTAAATATAATGAGCAGAGAGCAGGAGAGTGACATGTTGAAATACATATATTTAGTTAGACATTGTGAGGCTGCCGGTCAGGGTTCGGAGTGTAAATTAACTGAAGAAGGAAAAAGACAGGCAAGTGAGCTGGCAGATTTTTTTAACTCTATTTCAATAGAGCGCATAGTTTGCAGTCCATATCAAAGGGCGATTGAGTCTTGTAAAGCGATTGCTGAAGAAAAGAATGTACAGCTCGAGTATGATGAACGTTTAAAGGAACGAATCTTATCTGAACATGATTTACCTGATTGGAAAAAAGATTATACGAATCGTTTTTGGAACGGGATGTTAAATTAACCGGAGGAGAATCAAGCAATGAGGCTGCTAAAAGAGGCTTTTCTGTAATAAAGGAGACATTGGAGAGCGAGTATACCAATACATTAATTGTAACACATGGTAATTTACTGACTTTAATTTTAAATCATCTGGATGAATCCTTTGGTTACGATACATGGTTGGGACTGACTAATCCGGATGTGTATTGTTTGATGTTAGATGGGAATCAAATCGATATCAAAAGGGTGTGGAAATAAGTCACTGATAAAATTCCCGATTTTGATTAAAGGATGAATAGGAGAGATTAAATACTAAATTTCATATCTTAACATACATAGCAATAATGGTATTTTCCATAACTCGTTTAAATTTGTCGGAGGTTTATAAAATGAAAAAAAGAATCATTTTAACAGGTGGGGGCTCAACTGGGCATGTTGCTGTCAATTTAGCGCTCATTCCCTATTTGCTTGAAAGGGATTGGGAGATATTCTATATAGGGTCTAAGGATGGAATTGAAGTCTCTTTGATAAAGGAGTTTGATCGTGTCACTTATTTTCCTATATCCACAGGTAAACTTCGCCGATATATGGATATAAAAAATGTAAAAGACCCTTTTAATATTTTGAAAGGCTTTATGCAATCTAGAAAGCTTATTAAGCAGGTACAGCCGTCCATTATCTTTTCAAAAGGTGGTTTTGTTTCCGTTCCTGTCATTCTTGCAGCAGCAAGCAGGAACATACCGATTATTTCACATGAGTCAGATATTACACCAGGATTGGCCAATAAGCTATCGCTGCCCTTTGTTCAAAAAATTTGTTATACCTTTCCTGAGGCTAAAAATCATATTCCCGCAGAAAAGTCTTTTTTCTTAGGGCCGATTGTAAGAGATGAACTGCGTCAGGGTGACCCATCGAATGGAATGAAAATGTGCCAATTTACTGCAAGAAAACCAGGATTATTAATCATGGGAGGCAGTCAGGGTTCTGAAGCATTGAATAAGGCTGTGCGTATGGACTTGGACAGATTGCTCAAAACCTTTAATGTCATTCATTTATGTGGAAAAGGAAAAGTAGATTCCACCATACATCGTAATGGATATGCTCAGTTTGAATACATGAACCAAGGCTTGGCAGATATATTGGCTATGACAGCTATTGCTGTTTCAAGGGCCGGATCAAATTCTATTTTTGAATTTTTAAGTTTAAAGATTCCAATGGTCTTAATCCCATTATCAAAGCAAGCCAGCAGAGGCGATCAAATCATGAATGCCGAATCATTTGAAAAGCAGGGATTTGCCTATGTTATTGAAGAGGATGAGCTTTCGTTTAACATGCTAGCTGATAAGGTGGAAGCTATATTTAGAAACAAACAGATGATTATCGATAAAATGAAACATTTTGAGGAAGAAGATGGTCTGGAACGCTTGTACGAATTGATTGATACCTATAAAATTTAATGTTCAAATAGTAAGTAATATTCTATATACGAAAAAAATCATAAAAACAGAAAACTAAACAGGATTTGTAGCAAAAAAGTAGGAGTGTCGCAGCAATGAATCTTAAATGTTATACCCAATATGATGGACTTGGGTTAGCGAAGTTTGTAAAAGAAAAACAAGTATCCGCAATAGAATTAATAGAGGACGCATTTGAACAAATAAATGAACTAAATCCTAAAACAAATGCAGTTATTCGAACTAGATTCGAAAAGGCAATGATGGAAGCTGGAAGGTCTGAATCTATTCGCGGACCTTTTGCGGGAGTACCTATATTATTAAAAGACTTATCTCAATCCATTAAAGGAGAACCAATTACAGCCGGTTCAAAATTACTTTTAAATCGGATTGCTAAACGGGATTCTAATTTTGTGAAAAAAATTCGTGAGGCAGGATTTGTCATTATTGGACAGACGAGTTCTCCGGAGTTTGGTTTGAAAAATATTACTGAGCCAGCTGTATATGGACCGACACGTAATCCATGGAACCTGCAGCATTCATCGGGTGGATCAAGCGGCGGAGCTTCAGCCAGTATAGCTTCAGGTATGGTTCCTATCAGCGGTGCCAGTGATGGCGGAGGCTCTATTCGAATACCGGCATCATTCACTGGTTTAGTAGGCTTAAAGCCAACAAGGGGGAGGACACCCGTTGGTCCGGGTGTAGGGCGCCAATGGCATGGAGCAGCGGGTGATTTCGCTTTAACCAAAACGGTTCGTGATAGCGCAGCTATGCTGGATGCTCTGCAAATCATTCAGCCAGATACTGCCTTTCAGGTACCTTTATATAATGGGAGCTATTTGAACGAGCTTTCGAATCCATTGAAAGAAACATTTAAAATTGCTTTTTCCACAAAATCTCCGGTGGGAACACCCGTTAGTGAAGAAGCTGTAGAAGCAGTACATAAGACAGTCCGATGGCTGGAACAGGCAGGATTCACCATAGAAGAATGTGATAATGGGGTAGATGGAATCCGCCTAATGGAAAATTACTATATTATGAATAGCGGAGAAATGGCAGCAGATATACTGTCGATTGAGGAAGCTATGGGACGGCCGATTACCGTTAATGATATAGAAATCGTCACATGGGTACTCAGAACTGCCGGGCAGAATGTTTCAGCTGTTCAGTTTACACGCAGTTTAGCTGAATGGGATACGGCGGCTGCAGAAATGGCCAGGTTCAATGAGGATTATGATTTATATTTGACGCCGGCAACAGCTTTTCCAGCGCCAAAGGTGGGCGAATTGACGCATACGGCTGAACAGTGTATAGACCTATTAAAGGTGAATGAACTAAAACCTTCTGAACAGTTAGCAATGGTCTATGAAATGTTTAAACCAAGTTTAACGTATACACCTTTTACACAGTTGGCAAACATCATTGGACAGCCTGCGATTAGCTTGCCTGTTCATATGACATATTCAGGCTTACCTATTGGAGTGCAATTGATGGCTCCAAAGGGAAGGGAAGATTGGCTTTTAAAAATAGGCGCGTTCATCGAGCAATCAGATATATGGGTTGGACAGAAAAGTAATCCATATATTGGATGGTGATAAAAGTAATAGCCCGACTTGATGATGCGTGTAATTCAGTGGGTCAATTATAACAGTCATTTCGCTTGTTTATATTTATGAGATTCTTATATATAGAAAATTTCTTCCGTTTACATTTTCAACATGATATATTAATAATACGAAAATTTAAAACAATCATAAGTGCTCACTTTTGTGAGGTAAAAGGGAATCCAGTGTAAATCTGGAACAGCCCCCGCTACTGTAAGAGCTGATGAAATCACGTGACCACCTTTAAATAAGGGAAGGTGTGAGAGTAAAGTGAAGCTCAGAGTCAGGAAACCTGCTTATGAATGTGTATTGCTTACTTTTCGGTGGGAAAAGGGATGGCGAACGTAGAGATGATTTTGTCTTTACGCTGATTTTGACAGCGTTCTTTTGTCTGTGCATGAATCAAGCCTGTTTTCCTTAACCGGGAAGACAGGCTTTTTTATGTTTAATATTTCAGCGTAAAATCGCTAAATATAAATAAATTTTACTAAAGGGAGAATAGTGAGATGAAAAAAATTGCAAGCTTAACATTTTTGGTGTTCTTGTCCGTTTTTGCATTGTTTGCATGCGGAAATGATGAGACAGTAAACAACCAGAAAAAAGAAACAAACCAGGAAACTAGCGAGTATCCGAAAACATTAACAGATGGTCGTGGGGAAGAGATAACAATAAAAGAAAAACCTTCAAGAATTGTTTCAACCACGTTAGCTATTGATGAATATTTACTGCCATTGGTTGAAGAGGACCGAATTGCAGCGGTTACGAAAATGTCGACAGACTCAGGGATTTCAAATGTAGCAGATTTAACAGATGGCATTGATACAAAAATTAAATCAGTTACATCTGAATTGGTGCTGTCACTTCAGCCTGATTTAGTGCTGATTCCTTCCTATGTAGATCCTGAGGTTCTTAAACAAATTGATGCTGCAGACATCACCACCTACCAACTTAAAGATGATTCCTCTATATCAGGTGTATTGGAGGGTCTAATGGAGGTTGGTACCATTGTTGGCGAAGAAGATAAAGCAGAAGAAATCATAGCTGATGTCAAAAAGAGGATGTCAGATTTACAAACGAAAGCAAAAGCACAAACAGATAAAAAACGAGTGGTTTACTGGACACAGCAAAATTCTTCAGTTACTGAGAATACTACAATAGGAGAAATCATCACCTTAGCAGGCGGGATAAATGCCATTACAGAAGCGGGCATTACCGGTGAAGAGTATCCTGATTATCCGAATCTTTCAAAGGAAAAATTAGTTGAGTTAAATCCAGATGTGATTATTACAAGTGATTGGCAGTATGATGGCTCAAAAGCAACATTCGTCGAGGAATGGAAAAAGGATCCGGCTCTTAAAAATGTGAAGGCCTTTAAGAATAATGAA
>NZ_JBZCPP010000024.1:0-52072 GCF_058267515.1 Pradoshia sp. Z6_59 | reverse complement strand
ACACGGAAGTTAAGCTCTTCAGCGCCGATGGTAGTTGGGACGCGAGTCCCTGTGAGAGTAGGACGTTGCCGGGCAATACAGAAACCAGTTCAGTTCATGAGCTGGTTTTTTTGTGCGGTTTTTTAGGGGTCAAGAGAGATCATGGATACTTGTTAGGGCTGGATGGATGAGGAGTCGGGAGAGATTAGACTTGTCGTCAAGGGGACTACCCTAACGACGTGCGAAAGCTATGAGACAGCTGCGCTATTTTGAGTCTATCTAACACCTATGGTAAATCTATGCCCAGTCTACACCCGGGTAAAGTTACATGGAAGGTAGGAGAAGTGTGCGGGAAAGTAAAACTATCCTCGACCTATGAAGCACCTATGCCTGATCTATACCGGGGTAAAGGTGGCTGAAAGGTGTGTGAAGTATGGAGGAAAGCAGCTATGCTCCACCTATGAAGCACCTATGCCCGACCTATACCGGGGTAAAGGTGGCTGAAAGGTGGGTGAAGTGTGGAGGAAAGCAGCTATGTTCCACCTATGAGGCAGCTATGCCCGACCTATCACCTACCCACTCCCCACTTATCCCCGGAGTAAAGATACGACAAATACCAATGGTATGCCTTTACCACGGATTAGGTAATTAAAGCTACAAATAGTTGAGCCAGGCCAATTTCAAGAAACGCACCCTAGGATTTTGCTACAACATACAACCCATGAATTGCAAAGGTTTCTATATGAATTATTCCTCAAAGATATTTATATGTTGGACATTTTGAAAGACATACAACGAAATTCAGATATGGGCATACAATGATATATGAATTTTAAATATTGTATACAATTTGAGGCCGGGGGCGATACTAAGAGGTATGGAGGTGTAGTAAATGGCCAACTGTGAGCGTGAAACAAATAATCATCTTGAAGAAGAATGTGCAATCTGTGAATCGACGAAAAAAAAGGGAATGCATCTATATAATATTTTTATTTGCTCGGAATGTGAGGATGTGTTAATTCATACAGAAACAAATGACCCTTTGTATAATGAACATGTAGAGAAGTTGAAAAAAATGAACATTTCCAGTATTTACTCATAAAACTTGAATACCGATATACTCCATCCTTATAATATAGTCAGCTGGCCCCTTCAACCGGAAGGAGCCTTTTTATTTGTTGGAAGAGGAGGCGTGTATGAGTGGGGGAAAAAGTAATTAAAGTACCAATATTAGATATGCTGGAGAAACACCGAAATAAGAAGTCCATATCCATGCATGTTCCAGGCCATAAAAATGGTGTTGTTCTGCCTATTGAAGCGCCTCAGAGTTTTAGTTCAGTCCTGTCATGGGATGTGACAGAACTTGCAGGATTAGATGATCTACATGAACCAGAAGAAGGTATTAAAGAGGCTGAAGCATTATTAGCGAAGTTTTATCAGACTAAAAAAAGTTACTTTCTTGTGAATGGAACCACTGTCGGTAATCTTGCGATGATCTTGGCTAGTATTGAGCCTGGAGATAAGGTACTTGTACAAAGGAATTGCCATAAATCGGTGATGAATGGATTAAAACTAGCTAAAGCTAACCCAGTATTTCTGACGCCGGTTATAGAATCTGGTATTTCAATTGGTGTTCCATATGAAACAATTTATAATAGTTTGAATGATCATTTGGATGTGAAAGCAATTATTCTTACATATCCTAATTATTATGGGTTGGGAGCAGATCTGGCATCTTTCATTAAGCAAGCTCATGAAAAGGGTATTCTAGTTTTAGTTGATGAAGCACACGGTGCCCACTTTGCGGCTGGTTCTCCTTTTCCACCATCAGCTGTCAGTATGGGAGCAGATATAGTTGTTCACTCAGCTCACAAAACACTGCCTGCGATGACAATGGGCTCCTATTTACATATAAACAGTGAATTGGTAAACCAATATCGTGTAGAAGAGTACTTAAGAGTGCTGCAATCAAGCAGCCCATCTTATCCAATTATGTTGTCTCTTGATTTAGCGAGAGCTTATTTAGAGAGCTATTCTGAAAAGGATAAGGAATATTTAATCGAACAAATTATGTCTTTTAAACAGTATTTACGGAAGCATGAGGAACTGTGCATTTTCGAATCAGAAAACAGCGATATTCAGGATCCATTAAAGCTTGTTCTCTATCATAAAAATGGACTATCAGGCTTTGAATTGCAAAAATTAATGGAGCGAGCAGGCGTTTATTCAGAGCTCGCAGATGAGCGGCATGTATTGCTTGTTCTGCCTTTATTAAAGAAGGATCAACCATATTCTTTTGAGGAGATCATACAAAGGCTAGAAAGGATTAATTGGATTACAGGAGAACGAACACTGGTAAGCCTGGCCAGTAATCCACCGAAGAATGATCAACAACATATAGAGACTGTCTTGGCAATGTCTTATGAGGAAATGGATAGAATGCCGCGGAAAAGAATTTCTCTTGCTCATGCATGTGGAGAAATCTCAGCAGAAACGATTATTCCATATCCTCCTGGTGTTCCGCTCATTCAAAAGGGAGAGATTATTACCTATGACATGGTTCAGGCATGCACATCTTTACTAAATCAGGGGGCTAAAATCCAAGGAGGAGTTTATTTAAAGCAACAGCAAATTGAGGTCTTTGCGTAAGTCACATATGATATACTATCTAGTAGTTACAATATTGGAGGTTACTGCCTTGAAACGTGGAGTTTTTATAACTGTAGAGGGTCCTGAAGGGGCTGGGAAAACGACCGTACTAGCAAAAGTGGGAGAGCAGCTTGAAAAGGAAGGCTACTCAATTGTACTGACAAGAGAACCTGGTGGAATTCCTATAGCAGAACAGATCCGACAGGTCATCTTAAATCCTGATCATACTGAAATGGATTCCAGGACAGAAGCACTGTTATATGCAGCAGCGCGCAGACAGCATCTTATGGAGAAGGTGGTACCTGCATTAGATAAAGGCTGTATTGTCTTATGTGATCGCTTTGTAGATAGCTCATTAGCTTATCAGGGGTATGCAAGAGGTCTTGGGATAGAGGAAGTCAGAGAGATCAATCGCTTTGCTATACAGGATACCATGCCAGAACTTACATTGTTCTTTATGATTGATCCTGAAATTGGCTTGAAGAGAATTGAAAATCATAAAAGTCGGGAAATAAATCGTTTGGATCTTGAGAAGCTCAATTTCCACCAAAAAGTATATGAGGGCTATCAACTATTAATAAAAAATGAACCTGATAGAATAAAGGTAATTGATGCAAATCAAAGCTTTGAAGAAGTTTATCAAGAAACTCTTCAACAAATTCGGACATATATTGACAGGAGACCTTAAGGCAAATGCTTTAAGGTTTTATATTTATCACTTGAATTGCTTTATGGTTACAGAATAACTGGTATAATGGATAAGTAAAGCTTAAATACGCACCGCCATTTTTTCTTTATAATCCTTATGGGAGGTTTTAGCCATGAAACTTATAATAGCAGTAGTACAAGATAAAGATAGTACTAAATTATTAGGTGATTTGGTCGACAATAACTTCCGAGCAACTAAGTTGGCCACAACTGGAGGATTTTTAAAATCCGGTAATACTACTTTTTTGATAGGTACCGAGGAATTAAGGGTGAATAAGGCTCTTGAAATCATAAAGAAGAACTGCAAATCCAGAGAGCAGTTTGTAGCACCAGTTACTCCAATGGGTGGTAATACAGACTCTTATGTACCTTATCCAGTAGAGGTTGAGGTAGGAGGAGCAACAGTTTTTGTAATGCCGGTAGATAAGTTTTACCAATTTTAACAATTGTTACAGTCAGTGAGGATTGAGAGGAAATAAGCATGATAAACACGTGGGATCAATTAGCCAATCAACAACCAAGAGTATCAACAATGCTCAAAAATAGCCTAATGAAGAATCGTGTGGCCCATGCTTATCTTTTTGAAGGAGAGCGTGGTACCGGTAAAAAGGATACAAGTATTCTTCTGGCTAAATCTTTATTTTGCCTTAACCGAGAAGACGGTTTTCTTCCCTGTGAGGAATGTACAAATTGTAAAAAAATTGACCATAAAAACCATGCGGATGTCCATGTTATTGAACCGGATGGTTTATCGATAAAAAAGGAACAAATTCGATTGCTTCATGAGGAGTTTCAAAAGAAGGCAGTTGAGTCATCACAAAAAGTATACATTATTACGCATGCACATAAAATGACTGCTTCTGCGGCCAATAGTTTATTGAAATTTTTAGAAGAACCTCATGCAGGGACAACAATTATTTTGCTTACAGATCAAATTCACCGCATGCTTTCAACCATCCTATCCCGTTGCCAAACGTTATCCTTTATGCCGTTAAATCCCAAGGAATTAAGTAAGCAGTTAATACAGGCAGGAGTACCTGTCACGAAGGCTCCCTTGATTGCAAGTTTGACGAATAGTGTCGAGGAAGGTTTGTCGTTAAATGAGGATGAGTGGTTTGCACAAGCCCAAAAAATAGTGGTAAAATTATTTGAAGCAATGAAAAATCCTGTGGATGGTATTATGGTCATTCAGGAGAGTTGGCTTTCGCATTTTAAAGAAAGAGAACAGACAGAAATAGGCTTAATGCTCCTATTGAATATATATCGTGATCTCCTTTATATACAGCTGGATAAGCCGGAAGAGATTGTATACAAAGAAATGGAGGAAAGGCTTCGCCAATTGGCCATTCAGCATTCCCAAAAAAAATTGGCGTATCAAATGAATCAAATATTAGAGTCAAAACGAAAAATTTCGGCTAATATAAACCCACAGCTGTTAATGGAGCAGCTTGTGCTTAACCTTCAGGAGGGGTTTACACTTGTATGATGTTGTAGGAGTCCGCTTTAAAAAGGCGGGTAAAATATATTATTTTGACCCAGGTGATTTGGAAATAGCCAAGGATGAATACATCATAGTTGAGACAGTACGCGGAGTTGAGTTTGGAAAAGCTGTTATACCTAGAAAGCAGGTTGGGGAAAATGATGTAGTTCTGCCCCTGAAAAAAGTTATTCGAATAGCTGATGAAAAAGACCGGCTGATTGTGGATGAAAATAAACAAATCGCTGAACAGGCATTTCAAGTATGCAGCGAAAAAGTGGTTGAGCATCGTTTGGAAATGAAGCTTGTAGATGTTGAATATACTTTTGATCGTAATAAAGTGATTTTTTATTTCACAGCAGATGGACGAGTTGATTTTCGTGAGCTGGTTAAGGATCTGGCAGCTATTTTCCGAACACGTATTGAATTAAGACAGATTGGTGTCAGGGATGAGGCGAAAATGCTTGGAGGCATTGGACCTTGTGGAAGGATGTTATGTTGTTCTACATTTCTTGGAGACTTTGAACCAGTCTCCATTAAAATGGCTAAAGACCAAAACTTATCATTGAATCCAACGAAAATCTCGGGTCTATGCGGGCGCTTGATGTGCTGTTTAAAATATGAGAATGATGAATATGAGAGCGCAAAAGAGCAGCTTCCAGATTTGGGAGAGTACGTGGTTACACCAGTGGGTCGCGGTAAAGTAATCGGTCTTAACATTCTTGAAAAAATCATGCAAATAGAATTGCAGGGTAAGGAACGAGTAGTTGAATATACGCTGGATGAGATGATGGAGGAAGGCACCTTCTCGATTCAAGCCACAGATTAATAAGGTGGTGGGTGTTGATGAATAAAAAGGAAATTTTCGATTCGGTTAGCAGTATGGAAGCTCAAATTGGAGATTTGTATAAGCAACTTGGAGAGTTAAAAGAACATCTCGCAGAAATATTAGAAGAAAATAATTCCCTCAAGTTAGAAAATGAAAATGTTAGACGCCGCTTGCTGGATTTGGAAAAGACAAAGCCTGCGATTTCTCAGAAAAAGCAAGCAAAAAAAGGCAATAAGCTAATGGATGTCGGAGAGGGCTACGATAATTTAGCGAGACTATATCAAGAAGGTTTCCATATTTGTAATCTGCACTTTGGAAGTCCACGTAAAGATGGGGATTGCCTGTTTTGTCTTTCATTTTTAAATAAGAAGTAAAGATAGTCTTTCCTATCGATAGGAAAGACTATTTTTATAATTGATTTTTACTGTATA
Source organism: Pradoshia sp. Z6_59 (assembly GCF_058267515.1). Lineage (NCBI taxonomy): Bacteria > Bacillati > Bacillota > Bacilli > Caryophanales > Bacillaceae > Pradoshia > Pradoshia sp. Z6_59. The sequence goes on along the minus strand of NZ_JBZCPP010000024.1, from coordinate 45,999 downwards.
TAGGTAGGAGCGGATTGTAGAGTGTATATATTAAAAGATGATGAGCGTCTGGATTATTTATTGGGAGAGCCACTTAGGATTATTCAAAGTCCGAGTGTCTTTTCTTTTTCATTGGATGCTGTTTTATTATCTAAATTTGTATATGTTCCCATTCAAAAAGGGAATTTAGTTGATTTATGTTCTGGAAATGGTGTCATTCCACTCTTGCTCAGTACACGCACCAAGGGTCGTATATACGGAGTGGAGATACAGGAGCGTCTATATGATATGGCCGTCAGGAGTATAGGCTACAATAAGCTGGATGATAGAATTGAAATGTACCATGAGGATCTAAATAACATCATTCCGATCCTCGGCCATGATAAATACGATGTTGTCACCTGTAATCCACCGTATTTTTTGACGCCTGCGAAGGAAATTCAAAATGAGAATGAACATTTCGCCATAGCCAGGCATGAAATTAAATGTACATTGGAGGATGTAATCAGAGTGAGCAGCCAGCTTTTAAAGAATGGCGGTAAAGCAGCCTTTGTTCATAGACCCGGTAGGCTGCTTGATATTTTAACGTTAATGAGAAAGTATAGATTAGAACCAAAACGTCTTCAATTTGTGTATCCAAAGGCAAATAAAGAGGCAAATACAATTCTAATTGAAGGAATAAAAGGCGGTAATCCTGACTTAAAATTATTGCCCCCATTAATTGTGTATGATGAAAATAATGAGTATACAAAAGAGCTGAGAACAATCATCAATGGACAAGAATAATCACTACTTTTATGTACTTGAATGTGCGGACGGCAGTTATTATGCTGGGTATACAAATGATTTAAATAAGAGAGTGAATACACATAATGATGGGAAAGGTGCCAAATATACACGAGGGAGAAGGCCTGTGGTGCTTCGCTATGTCGAGGAGTATCAGACAAAGACAGAGGCTATGCAGGCTGAGTATCGCTTTAAACAGCTAAGCAGGAGCGCCAAGGAAAGGATCGTACAAATGGGAGGAACAGACAATGAAGGCCCAAAAAAGTTTTGAAAAGGAGAATGAAGCAGTTCTCTATTTAGTACCAACACCAATCGGTAATTTAGATGATATGACATTTCGCACAATAAATATCCTCAAGCAGGCAGATTTAATTGCGGCAGAGGATACTAGGAATACCAAAAAATTGTGTAATCACTTTGATATTCAGACACCGTTAGTCAGTTATCACGAGCATAATATGAATCAGAGCGGGGAATCCTTGATTGAGAAAATGAAAAGTGGAAAACAAATTGCCCTCGTAAGCGATGCCGGAATGCCTGCCATTTCAGATCCTGGTTATGAATTAGTCCAGTCCTGCATAGAGGAGGACATAAAGGTCGTATCATTACCAGGTGCAAATGCGGCCTTAACGGCACTGATTGCTTCAGGTATAGTCCCGCAGCCATTTTATTTCTATGGATTTTTAAATCGAAGCCGTAAAGAGAAAAAGAAAGAGCTGGAGCGATTAAAAATAAAGGATTCAACCATAATCTTCTATGAATCTCCCCATCGATTAAAGGAAACACTTACGATAATGTATGAGTTTTTTGGAAATCGAAAAATAGTATTGGCAAGAGAGCTGACAAAAAAGTTCGAGGAATATATTCGAGGGACACTGTCAGAGATTATAGAATGGGCTAATGAACATGAAATACGCGGTGAGTTTGTGATTATAACCGAGGGATCTGATAAGCAAGAGGCAGATGATCAAGGAACAGCCTGGTGGACAGAGATGGAATTGAAAGAGCATGTCGATTTTTATATTGAATCTGAGAACCGCAAACCGAATGATGCGATAAAGATGGTAGCAAAAGACAGGAATCTTCAAAAAAGAGAAGTTTATCAAGCTTACCATGTTGATAAAAATGAAGAATAAAAACAATTAAAAAGCTCCCCATTAGGGAAGCTTTTTAATTAGTTGCTTACAACATGCAAGTTGTCTTGGATTTCTTTAAGAAGCTGTTCTGCTCCTTCACGGCTAAGGATTAATTTACCGTCAGCAAGAGTGAAGTTGTTGTCGGATACTTCACCTGTAACTTGGCAAGTCATATTCGGCTTATATTTTTTTAGAATAATTTTTTCATCGTCAACATAAATTTCTAAAGCATCTTTTTCAGCGATTCCTAAAGTACGACGAAGCTCAATTGGAATTACCACCCGTCCAAGCTCATCTACTTTACGTACAATACCTGTGGATTTCATAAAAATACTCCTCTCATAGTAAAATATTTTTTTAATAAAATTCGTCATTATTCGACAAAATTTAAGGATGTTTTCATAATACCAAGCATTCCCAAAACCGTCAATGTTTTTGGATTGCATAATAATAGTAGTTTATTCCATATTTAGTGAGGTTTTATGAAAAAAACAGTAAAAAAACGATATAAATTTACATAAATATACATTAAATGAATCATTTACATGGATAAATTGACGATAAATTATAAAAGATTCAAAATAAAACAAATATATTTTGTGCTCAATTGTATTTTTATTACAAAATTAAATATATTCATATAATTAATACACCTTGTCTACAATAATTAATTGTGAAAAAGCTTTCAATATATATGTGTAATAAAATTTTCCAAAAGCGCCCTAGGTTCATATGTATAAAAATAATTGAAATTCCTTTATAATGTACTATTATGTAATGCATTTATAGGCAAATCTTACGTACTTTATTGCAAGGCCTTTAAGGAGTGGAAAAGATGAAGGAAAAATTAAATACTTTTTATATTACTACCCCAATCTACTATCCAAGTGGAAATCTTCATATTGGACATGCATATACGACAGTTGCAGGAGATGCAATGGCTCGTTATAAGAGAATGCGTGGATATGATGTTATGTACCTAACTGGTACAGATGAACATGGGCAAAAGATTCAGCAAAAGGCAGAAGAAAAAGGAATTAGCCCGCAGGAATATGTTGATGGTATGATCAGAGACATCAAAATCCTATGGAACAAGCTTGATATTTCTTATGATGATTTCATTAGAACCACTGAAGAAAGACATAAGAAGGTTGTTGAGAAGATTTTTAAACGCTTGCTTGATCAGGGCGATATTTATCTTGATCAATATGAAGGCTGGTATTGCACTCCATGTGAATCATTTTTCACAGACCGTCAGGTGGAAGATGGCAATTGCCCTGATTGTGGACGTCCAGTTGAAAAGGTAAAAGAAGAATCCTACTTCTTTAAAATGAGTAAATATGCTGACCGATTATTAAAGTTTTACGAAGAGAACCCTGAGTTCATTCAACCGGAGTCACGCAAAAATGAAATGATTAATAACTTCTTAAAGCCTGGTTTAGAGGATTTAGCTGTTTCCAGAACAACTTTTGACTGGGGCATAAAGGTGCCGGGTGATCCTAAGCATGTTATCTATGTTTGGATTGATGCATTATCTAATTATATTACGGCTTTAGGTTACGGTACGGATGATGATTCCAAGTACATGAATTACTGGCCGGCAGATGTCCATTTGGTTGGAAAGGAAATCGTTCGTTTCCATACTATTTACTGGCCAATCATGTTAATGGCACTTGATCTTCCACTGCCTAAAAAAGTATTTGCACATGGCTGGCTATTAATGAAGGACGGCAAAATGTCCAAATCTAAAGGGAATGTTGTAGATCCTGTAACGCTCATAGATCGATATGGTTTGGATGCACTTCGTTATTACTTATTGCGTGAGGTTCCATTCGGAGCGGATGGCGTATTTACTCCAGAAGGCTTCGTTGAAAGAATTAACTTTGATTTAGCCAATGACCTTGGAAACTTATTGAACAGAACTGTTGCGATGATTAATAAGTACTTTGATGGAAAAATACCAGCTTATAAAGGGTCAGAGCGTGAATATGATCAGCAGCTGCTGCAGGCTAATAAGGAAACGGTAGTAAAATATGAAGAGGCAATGGATGATATGCAATTCTCTGTTGCGTTGTCTACTATATGGCAATTGGTAAGCCGCACAAATAAATACATTGATGAAACTCAACCATGGGCCTTAGCGAAAGATGAAGCTAAAGTTGACGAGTTGGCATCTGTAATGGTTCATTTAGCAGAATCCTTAAGAAGAGTTGCTATCATGCTGAAGCCATTCCTAACTGTAACTCCTGAAAAAATATTTGAACAATTGGATTGTCAGGATCCTTTATTACAAGGCTGGGATAGCTTGAAAGAGTTCGGATTGATCTCTGAAAATTCAACTGTTAAAAAAGGACAGCCTATCTTCCCTCGACTGGATATGGAGGAAGAAGTAACTTATATTAAGGAAGCGATGCAGAGTACGGCACCAGCCGCACCGGTCCAAGAAGCGAAAAAGGAAATCGCACAACCTAAAGAGGTAGAAGAGATTACGATTGATGATTTCAAAAAGGTAGAGCTCAGAGTAGCTCAAGTAATAAAGGCTGAGCCCGTACCAAAAGCAGACAAACTGTTAAAACTTCAATTAGATCTTGGATATGAGCAGCGTCAGGTTGTTTCTGGCATTGCGGAGCATTACAAACCAGAAGAATTGACTGGTAAGAAAGTTATTTGCGTAACGAATTTAAAACCGGTTAAACTTCGTGGTGTATTATCTCAAGGGATGATTTTAGCAGGAAGTCTTGATGGTCAATTGGCATTGGCCTCTATTGCAGAATCCTTACCAAATGGGGCACAGGTTAAATAATTTAATTTGAACGTAGGGATGTTACATGTGAAACATCCCTATTGTTTTGGGTATAGAGTGGTATTCTAGGCAAATGGTAAAGGAGTGCTAACATTGTTATTTGATACACATGTGCATTTAAATGATGAGCAATTTGATAATGATTTGGAAGAAGTTATCAGTCGAGCCAAAGCGAATGGCGTGGAGAAGGTTATCGTTGTTGGTTTTGATGAGAAGACCATTAAACGAGCCATGGAGTTAATAGAGACTTATGACTTTATGTATGCAGCGATTGGTTGGCATCCGGTAGATGCAATCGATCTAACTGATGAATATCTTGAATGGATTGAAGAGCTGACCAAGCATCCAAAAGTGGTGGCTATTGGAGAAATAGGCTTAGACTATCATTGGGACAAATCACCGAAGGATATCCAAAAGGATGTATTCCGCCGTCAGATTCGTCTTGCTAAAAAACTCAAACTTCCTATCATCATTCATAACAGGGATGCTACAGAGGACGTAGTAGCGATCCTTAAGGAAGAGCATGCAGAAGAAGTTGGCGGAATTATGCATTGCTTTAGCGGCAGTGTGGAAACGGCACAGGTATGCTTAGACATGAATTTTTATATTTCTTTAGGTGGACCGGTTACATTTAAAAATGCAGTTAAACCAAAAGAGGTTGCAAAGGCTGTGCCTTTGGAAAGATTATTGATTGAAACCGATTGTCCTTATTTGGCCCCTCATCCGTTTAGAGGGAAACGAAATGAACCAGGCTATGTCAAACTTGTTGCTGAGGAAATAGCAAGGCTGAAAGAGGTTTCTTATGAGGAAGTTGCTGAAGCAACAATGAATAATGCCAAAACGCTTTTTAAATTGATTTAAAGACAGATTTCCCCCATTTTACTGAGAAAATATATGTATATGGATAGGTAGATTGGATGTCATTAACTGCCTCGATGTAATACTTACTCTAATAAGCATGAGAGCGGTATTATTTGACAAGCCTATTTATATATTTATATAATGCATTCAGTGAAAAGGGGGTAATTTTTTCGTGAATAAATACATGAAAAACCTATTTTCCAGGCCGCGGCAAACGCCAAAGGTAATATTAATGATGACTAGTATCGCTGTATTTCTAATAGCTTCCGGAGTTTTATTTTTTGAAGGAACAAAGAAGACAGTGGCACTGAGCCTGGATGGAGAAAAGCAAAAGGTAAAAACCCATGCTGATACCATAAGTGAATTACTTGAAGAACATGACATATTAGTAGATTCGAGGGACTATCTCAGTATACCTGAAACGACTAAAATAAAAGATGATTTACACATTGTGTGGGAGCCTGCTGTTGATATAAAGGTCATAATAGATGGCAAAGAGCAGAGCTTTGCTACGACTGCGAAGACAGTTGAAGATGTTTTAAAAGAGGAAAATATACAGCTAAGGAACGAGGATTTCCTGTCCCATGATATGAATGACAAGATAGAAGCCGGTTTGATCATACATATTGAGAAGGCTTTTCCTGTTACCGTAATTGATGGAGAGAATGAAAAAATACTATGGACAGTCTCGACTCCTGTGAAGGACTTTTTAAATACTGCCAATATACATATTGGTGATTTGGATCGTGTTGAACCTGGGATAAACGAGAAGCTTAGTAAGAAAACATCCTTGTCTATTACACGTGTTGAAAAAGATACGGATGTAGTGGAAGAACCGATTGCATATGAGACTATCAAGCGAAATGATCCCGCATTAACCTCAGGAAAACAGAAAGTAACCACTGAAGGCGTTAACGGTCTCGTAAGTAAGAAATATGAGCTTATTAAAGAAAATGGGAAAGTTGTGTCCAAAAAGCTGATTTCAGAAAATGTTATCAAGGAAAAAACGGATCAGGTGATCTCTGTTGGAACAAAACAAAAACAACCTATAGCAAAGCCAATGTCTAATGTAAAAAAGAACGTACAAAAGGCTAGTGATAGTGATGAATATTATGTTACGGCTACTGCCTATACCGTTGACTGTGATGGCTGTTCGGGTAAAACTGCAGTTGGCATTGACCTGCGTGCAAATCCGAACAAAAAGGTTATCGCTGTTGACCCTAACCTAATACCGCTTGGATCAAGAGTATATGTAGAAGGCTATGGTTATGCAGTTGCAGGAGATACCGGTGGTGCCATAAACGGGAATAAAATTGACGTTTATGTTCCTACATCTGCTGAAGCCCATAACTGGGGTGTAAAAAAGGTCAAAATAAAAGTTATTCGTTAAATATTACGGTAATTTATACAGTGGATTTCGTATCCGCTGTTTTTTTGCGTTATAATAGGCAGGGTTAACCGTAAATAAATTAACATTACATTAATATTACAAAAATAACACAAATATATCAATTGTAAATTACAAATTTTAGATAAAATTTTTTGGAGGGAAAATGAAAATCAAAGAAATTATTGTCGTTGAAGGAAAAGACGACACCACGGCCATCAAACGCGCTTTAAATGCTGATACAATAGAAACGAATGGTTCAGCTATTAATCAGGAAACATTAAATCAAATTCGCTTGGCACAAAAGGTCAGGGGAGTGATTGTTTTTACTGATCCTGACTTTCCGGGAGAGAGAATAAGACAAATTATTTCACAGGAAGTACCCGGATGCCAGCATGCGTTTCTGCCAAAGCACTTGGCTATCCATAAGTCCGGGCGTGGGCTGGGTGTTGAACATGCGTCTGATGAAGCCATCAGAGAGGCATTGAAAAATGCGAAACTAATGGATTCGGAACTAAAAGAAGTGATCAGTAAGGATGATTTGGTCTTATTCGGTTTAGTTGGCGGTCCAGGTTCTGCTGAGAAACGGGAAAAGTTAGGTCGACTCTTGAATATCGGCTATGCAAATGGCAAACAGCTATATACAAGATTGAAGATGTTTGGAATCTCAAAGGAAGAGTTCATGAAGGCAATCGAACATATAAATGGAGTGGAAATAAATGAATAAAGATATTGCAACCCCAATTAAAACTAGAGAAATACTGGATAAATACGGATTCTCCTTTAAGAAGAGTCTTGGCCAGAACTTCTTAATCGATACAAACATACTACGAAATATTGTTCACCATTCAGGTGTTCACTCAGAGAGCGGAGCAATAGAAATTGGGCCGGGGATTGGCGCGTTGACAGAACAATTAGCAAAGAACTGTAAGAAAGTTGTAGCCTTTGAAATAGATCAACGCCTTTTGCCGATCTTAAAAGATACCCTTTCAGCTTATGATAATATCCAAGTTATTCACGAGGATATATTAAAAGCAGACGTAGCAAAAGTGATTAAGGAGGAATTTACTGGTCAGGTAGATGATCTTCATATTGTGGCGAACTTGCCATATTACGTTACTACGCCGATTATCATGAAACTACTTGAAGAACGCCTGCCCCTTGAAAGTATAACGGTTATGCTTCAAAAGGAAGTTGCTGATCGTATGGCAGCAGCTCCAGGAACGAAAGAATATGGGTCATTGTCGATTGCGGTCCAGTACTACACAACAGCTGCAGTAGCCATGATTGTACCGAAAACGGTATTTGTGCCGCAGCCTAATGTAGATTCTGCTGTTATCCATCTAAAGGTCAGAGATAAACCGGCTGTAGATGTTGAAGACGAAGGTTTCTTTTTTGAAATTACGAGGGCAAGCTTTGCTCAAAGAAGAAAAACGATTTTAAATAATTTGGTTTCCCAGCTTCCTGATGGAAAAGCAAGAAAGGAACTCATTCTCCAAGGGCTGGAAGCTGCGGGTATAGATCCGATTAGAAGAGGAGAGACCTTATCTCTGCAAGAGTTTGCTGATTTAAGTAACGCTCTTAAACCTCATTTTAAATAAACATATAAAGCAAAAAAAAGCCAGTTCAAGTTAATCTGGCTTTTTTCTGTTTTCACATCTAGCCCTTGATCTGCATAGCCTATGTTGAATCCATTGATTAGTTGCAGTGACATAATATGGAGTGAGGCTTTCATGATAAAGGTTAATGATATAGTTGGTCGAAAATCGTATGATTGCGATATCTATTTTCGTGTTATAGATATTTTGGAGCATGAGGGCAGAAAAATTGCAATTATATTTGGTGAAGATATACGTTTGGAAGCAGATGCACCTCTCTCGGATCTAAAGGTAATAGGCGAAGATGAGAGAGCTACGAGAAATATGTATACAGATACTTTGGTGAATCAATCAAATCATCTTATATCACAGGAATTTGAGCGACTGCGTCATAAAAAAGAATATGAAGTCACAGATGGGTATCGACAGCCTGTTGATTATTTTCAAATTCCTGGGAAGGTTCTGCATCTAGATGGCGATCCTAGTTATTTGGAGAAATGTCTGGACCTGTATAAGCGCATTGGCATTCCTGTACACGGAGAACATTGTAAGGAGCGTGAGATGCCTTATAAGGTTGGAGAATTATTGGACCAATACAGGCCTGATATCCTTGTCATCACAGGCCATGATTCCTATTCAAAGTCTAAGGGAGCCATTAATGATATAAATGCATACAGACATTCAAAGGACTTCGTGCTGGCCGTCAAAGAGGCCAGGAAAAAAATTCACCATTTAGACCACTTAGTTATCTTTGCAGGTGCTTGCCAATCTCATTTTGAATCATTAATCGTTGCTGGTGCTAATTTTGCCAGTTCTCCTTCCCGCGTGAATATCCATGCATTAGATCCGGTTTATATTGTTGGAAAGATTAGTCTTACGCCTTTTATGGATCATGTGAATGTATGGGAGGTTCTACGTAATACTTTGACAGGCGAGAAAGGGCTTGGAGGAGTTGAATCGAAGGGTGTTCTTAGAATCGGAATGCCTTATCATACAAACGAGGCGAAGGAAAAGCTTAATACAGATGACTAATTTTGTCTAATCCTTATCATATGGCTTTTTAAAAGGTTCTTACTATCTCTCAACTCTTGAAATAGTACGATTTATAAGCAGAATCTTAACAGAATGATTACTAATGCTAAAAGTACCGATGGCTAATGATCGGTGCTTTTTTTGTATATCCACCAGATAAAGGGGAAAAGTCCGTATTGATCTCTATTAAAGTGAGGCTACTTACTGGTATTTAGTGAAGAGTAGAATGTTTTGTAGAAGTGCCTCTCCAAGATAGTTTTATTCAACAAAATAAATCATTTATCCCCTCTATAATCTTAAACATAATGTAATTGGAATTTACATACATATCTATCTGTCGAATAGGGTAGAATAAAAGAGAGAAAAAAACGGTATTTTTCTTGTGAAAAACATTGACAAACAAATTTGATCACTGATATAATTTATTATTTTATTTGACCGTCATTAGTCTATGTGATATACTACTTTTAGTGAGGTGGACGAAGCATGCCAAAAAGTTTGAATGATATTAAACAGATTTTGGATTCCCATTTGGGACAGAAGTTGCTACTCAAAGCGAATGGCGGTAGAAGAAAAACTATCGAACGTTCAGGTGTATTAGCTGAAACTTATCCCTCAGTATTCGTTGTCGAATTAGATCAGGATGAGAACTCTTTTGAAAGAGTTTCATACAGCTATGCAGATGTATTAACAGAAACGGTAGAATTAACATTTACTGAAGAGACATCAGGAAAAATGGCGTAACGGCAGTGAACAATAGTTCTCTGCTTTTTTATTTGCCTACATGAATATATTGGCTGTTATGAAATTTAGTTTTAGATAAATGATATGAAGGTCGTACCGATAAAAAGGAGCTGTTAAACTTGGGCAGAAGAAGTATGATGTCTGAAAAGTTTAAAGAAGAGCTTGCTAAGGAACTTGGTTTCTGGGATGTAGTGCAGAAAGAAGGATGGGGCGGAATTAGAGCCGTTGATGCAGGGAATATGGTGAAAAGGGCAATTGAAATAGCAGAGCAGCAATTAGCCAATCGATCATAAATGCTGTGACATTCGACTTTCCGAAAACTAATACTTGTTCGGTACGGCAATTAAACCCCAGGGATTTATATCCTGGGGTTTTCTTGTTCGCCACAAATTAAAGAGAAAAATTTATACGAATAGTGGCGATTGGTGTTACGAAAATGTACAATGTGAGAAGGTAACAAAAGGATAAGTAGGTGAACAGAATGAAATGGATGGAGAAAGCACCTGCTAAGATTAACTTGGCACTGGATGTTTTATATAAAAGGGAAGATGGCTTCCATGAAGTTGAAATGGTTATGACTAATGTCGATTTAGCAGATAGAATTGAACTGATGGAACTAAATAGCAATGCCATAAAAATTAACTCGCATAATCGCTATGTGCCGGATGATAGTCGGAATTTAGCTTATCAGGCAGCAGCATTATTGAAAAAGAAATACGGGATTAATACAGGTATTGAAATAACCATTGATAAACATATCCCTGTGGCAGCAGGTCTTGCAGGTGGCAGCAGTGATGCTGCGGCAACATTAAGAGGGTTAAACCGTATTTGGAACCTTGGCCTTTCTATGGACCAGCTTGCAGAGCTTGGAGCCGAGATAGGATCAGATGTATCATTTTGTGTGCATGGTGGTACAGCAATCGCAAGGGGCAGGGGAGAAAGAATTGAGCATCTGCCAGCACCTCCAAACTGCTGGGTAGTTTTGGCGAAGCCAACAATAGGGGTATCTACAGCAGATGTCTATCGTAATTTGAAGATAAATGATTTGGCACACCCTAATATAAATTCAATGGTAGAGTCTATATATAATCAAAATTATGAGGCTATGTGTCAAAGCATGGGGAACGTTTTAGAGAGTGTAACGTTAAAAATGTATCCTGAAGTGAAAATGATTAAGGAACAAATGAGCAGATTTGGAGCTGATGCTGTGTTAATGAGTGGAAGCGGACCAACAGTATTTGGCTTGGTTGAACATGATTCGCGTATGCAAAGGATTTATAACGGGTTAATGGGTTTTTGTGAACATGTTTATGCAGTTCGCCTGCTTGGAAACAGGCTGGATATTGAATAAGTACGGACATTAATATAGAATCATAATAAAATATTCGTGTTCTGGGGGTAAAAATGAAATTGCGCAGAAGTGAACGTCTTGTAGATATGACAACCTATTTGATGGATCATCCCTCCACCCTTATTCCACTATCCTTTTTCTCGGAAAGATATCAATCTGCGAAGTCTTCTATCAGTGAGGATCTCGTGATTATTAAACAGACCTTGGAGGCAATGGGGAATGGAACGTTGGTTACAGTCCCTGGAGCGGCTGGCGGAGTAAAGTATATTGTTGGCGTGAGCATGGAGGAATCCAATCAAATTATCAAGGATTTATGTGCCCTGATGGAGACACCTGAAAGACTATTACCTGGTGGCTACCTTTATATGACTGATATTTTGGGGCAGCCAAAAATAATTAGTAATGTAGGAAAACTAATTGCTTCGCATTATGCAAACCAAAATATTGACGTTGTTATGACAGTAGCAACAAAAGGTATTCCTTTAGCATATTCAGTAGCTCACTATTTAAATGTTCCTGTGGTTATTGTCAGAAGAGATTCATTAGTAACAGAAGGTCCGACATTAAGCATTAATTATGTATCAGGCTCAAATAAAAGAATTCAAACAATGGTCTTGTCGAAAAAAAGTCTTAAAAGGGATTCGAAGGTTTTGATTGTGGATGACTTCATGAAAGCCGGCGGAACCGTAAACGGCATGATTAACTTAATTGAGGAATTTGATGCAAATGTAGCAGGGATTGCTGTGTTAGTTGAAGCTGAAAATTCTGAGGAGCGTCTTGTCGATGAGTACCTATCTTTGATTAAATTGACGGATGTGAATATGAAGGATAAAACAATTAAGGTAAATAAAGGTAATTTCTTCCGATCTAAGTAGGAGTAATCAGCATAACCGATTGGGTGTTCAGTGCCTTTTATACTGCGATTATATTCAGTTATTAAAAAATTTCACAAATAATTTCTATATTTTTCAAAAAAAAGAAGGAATATCATAATTTTTGTGGAAATAGTTTAGTAATTCGCATTATAAAAGGTGGTGACATAGATGGAAGTGACTGACGTAAGATTACGCCGCGTCAATACAGATGGTAGAATGAGGGCGATTGCATCCATTACTTTGGATAATGAATTTGTTGTTCATGATATTCGAGTTATAGATGGGAATAATGGCCTGTTTGTGGCAATGCCAAGCAAACGCACTCCAGATGGAGAGTTCCGTGATATCGCTCATCCAATCAATTCTGGAACGCGCGGTAAAATCCAGGAAGCTGTTCTTGCCGAGTATCACCGTATTGGTGAAATGGAAGAGGTAGAGTTAGAAGGAGCAGGAGCATCTTAATAAATAGAAAATTTTAAAATCAACATCTAGAGCCGACCATCTGAGAGGCTCTTTTTTATTTTTCTTCACAAATTCCTCCAATACTCTCCAGTGCATTTCTCTTCAAAAAATTATAAATTAATTCATGGTTTTAACTCCCCTTCTTGAAAAGAACATGGAGTTAAGGTATATTCGTAATGGATAAAAAGGTAAACGGAGGGCAATCATGACGAACCGAAATGCTGTAATACTGGCTGCGGGAAAAGGGACGAGAATGAAATCCAGCTTATATAAAGTATTACATCCCGTATGCGGCAAGCCGATGGTAGAACATGTTATAGATAACGTATCATCCATTAAGGCGGAAAAAATTGTAACGATTATTGGTCATGGCGCTGAAGAGGTTAAGTCAGTCTTAAAGGACAAGACTGAATATGCACTGCAAGCAGAACAATTAGGAACTGCCCATGCGGTTATGCAAGCACAGGACCTACTTGGTAGTGAAGAAGGCACAACTCTTGTGATTTGCGGAGATACACCTCTTATTACAGCAGAAACGTTAGATGCATTATTAAATCTGCACGCTGAGCAAAAAGCAAAAGCTACAATCCTCACGGCACGAACAACCAATCCTGCTGGTTATGGTCGTATCGTGCGAAACAAAGAGGGCTTGGTTGAGAAAATTGTAGAACATAAAGATGCAACTGAAGAAGAATTGCTTATTGAAGAGATTAACACTGGTACTTACTGTTTTGATAATAAGCTCTTATTTGATTGCTTAAAAAATGTTTCTAATCATAATGCACAGGGTGAATACTATTTACCGGATGTTATTGAGATACTAAAGAAACAGGGAGAAATTATTTCTGCATATGAGACACCTGATTTTGCAGAAACGCTAGGTATTAATGATCGAGTAGCACTGTCACAGGCAGAAACATATATGAAACGTCGTATTAATGAACAGCATATGCGTAATGGAGTCACTATTGTAGATCCGGAAAACACATATATCCATAAAGATGTACAAATAGGAACGGACTCATATATATATCCAGGTACGACTATTACTGGTCATACAGTAATAGGAAGCAACTGTAAAATAGGGCCGAATACGGAAATCGAAAATTGTAATATTGGAGATAATACGGTTATTCGCCAATCGGTTGCACATGATAGCCAAATTGGATCTGAGGTTCAAATAGGACCTTTCGCCCACATTCGTCCTCAATCCAATATTATGGACGATGTTAAAATTGGAAACTTTGTTGAAATCAAAAAAACCACCTTTGGTAAAGGAAGCAAGGCATCTCATTTAAGTTACTTAGGGGATGCAAATGTTGGAGAAGGTGTAAATGTTGGATGCGGAAGCATCACGGTAAATTATGATGGTAAAAATAAATTCCTGACTACGATTGAAGACGGAGCTTTTATCGGTTGTAACTCGAACCTGGTTGCTCCCGTAACTGTAGGCAAGGGAGCATATGTTGCCGCTGGTTCAACAATTACGAAAGATGTTCCAGGTGAGGCATTATCAGTTGCCCGTGCACGTCAGGTAAACAAAGAAAATTATGTAGGCAAGTTAAATCTTAAAAAATAGTCTTGGAGGCCCATAATGTCAAATCGATATTTAGATCCTAATTTAAAGGTTTTTTCTCTTAATTCGAATCCCGGATTAGCAGAAGAAATTGCAAAAGAGATTGGCGTTGAATTAGGAAAATGCACAGTGTCGCAATTTAGCGATGGTGAAGTACAAATCAATATTGAAGAAAGTATTCGCGGATGCGATGTTTATGTCATTCAATCAACAAGCCAGCCTGTAAATGAACATCTAATGGAACTGCTAATTATGATTGATGCGCTGAAAAGAGCGTCTGCTAAGACCATTAATATTGTTATGCCTTATTATGGTTATGCGCGTCAGGATAGAAAAGCAAGAGCACGTGAACCTATTACAGCCAAGCTTGTAGCTAATTTATTGGAAACAGCAGGGGCATCCCGTGTCATTACGCTTGATCTTCATGCTCCTCAAATTCAGGGATTCTTTGATATTCTGATTGACCACTTAATGGGTGTGCCAATTCTTGCGGATTATTTCCAACAGAAGAATTTGGAGGATATCGTTATTGTATCTCCAGATCATGGCGGAGTAACAAGAGCCCGTAAAATGGCTGATCGCTTGAAAGCACCTATTGCGATAATTGATAAACGCCGTCCAAGACCAAATGTTGCAGAAGTAATGAATATTGTTGGCAACATTGAAGGAAAAACAGCTATCTTAATTGATGATATTATTGATACTGCCGGTACCATTACACTAGCTGCCAATGCGTTAATTGCAAATGGAGCAAAAGAAGTTTATGCCTGCTGTACACATCCAGTACTATCAGGTCCGGCAATCGAGAGAATTCAAAGCTCCAAAATTAAAGAACTGGCTGTTACAAACACCATTGCACTACCAGAAGAAAAAAGAATTGATAAGATCGTAAATCTATCAGTGGCTTCTTTAATTGGAGAGGCAATTATCCGTGTTCATGAGGAACAATCAGTAAGTACATTATTCGATTGATCAGAAGTCTGCCATAAGGCAGACTTCTTTTATTTAGGATCATTTAATGGAACTTTACCTATAGTAGTGAGTGAATTGTTTCGAGTTCGGGAGATTAGGGAATATGAAAGGGGGATATTTAAAATAGATTAGGATGGTGAAGCAAAATGGTTACAACTTTAACAGTAAGTGAAAGAACAGATTTGAGACACTCATCTTTAAGAGAATTAAGAGCAAAAGGTAATTTCCCTGCAGTAGTATATGGGAATCAAAAAGAAGCGAAGACAATATTTGTAGATGAAGGTAGTTTTTTAAAGGTGATTAAAGAAAGTGGACGCAATGGCGTACTATCGATTGAGATAAATGGTAGTAAAGAAAAGGTAATGCTTACAGAGTATCAACAAGATCCTATAAAAGGGAATATTATGCATGCTGACTTTTTGATCGTGAATATGTCACAGGAAATCGATGTAGAGGTGCGAATTGACCTTGTTGGACAGGCAGAGGGAGTAAAATCCGGCGGTATGCTGCAACAAACTCTGCACACCGTAACAGTATCCTCTAAGCCGGATAATATTCCAGGCTCAATCGAATATGACGTTTCAGAATTAAAAATTGGTGATTCCATTATCGTCGCTGATTTAAATGTAGATGGTTCTTATACCATTTCACAGGATGAGGATGAAGTCGTTGCATCCATCCTTCCTCCTACAGTTGATACGGATGATGCTGAAGAAGAGGTAAGTGCCGAGACAGCGGATAATAAAGAAGATTAATATTATACCGATTAGCAATATAGAACTCGTAATAAGAAGGTTGTTGAGAATTGTCTTTTCTCAGCAGCCTTTTTTATCATGACAAAAAAGAGAAAGGGACATGCTAAAAAAATCACAAATTTTTGTTATCCTTATTTTCCTTTGAGGATGAAACAGTATAAAATGTTAAGAGGAAACTAATTAGTTTGATATTCACAAGGATGTGTAAAGGTATGAAGTTGATTGTAGGTCTTGGAAACCCAGGATCACAGTATGAGCGAACACGTCATAATATCGGGTTTTTAATCATTGATTATTTGGCTGAACGCTGGAATATTAAAATGAATCAAAGTAAATATAATGGCTTATATGGAACAGGAACCGTTAATGGAGAAAAGGTCGTTTTATTAAAGCCATTGACTTATATGAATCTTTCGGGGGAAGCCATTGCTCCGTTAGCCCGTTTTTATAAAATAGATTTGAATGATATTGCGATTATCTATGATGATCTTGATTTACCAAGGGGTAAAGTTCGACTCAGACAAAAGGGAAGCGCCGGGGGCCATAATGGGATGAAATCAACCATCCAGCATTTAGGCGGAGATAGTTTTAACCGTATAAGAGTTGGGATTGGCAGGCCGGAAGGAAGAATTCCAGTGCCTGATTACGTGCTGACCAATTTCAAAGATGATGAATGGGAAGTCATGAAGGAGGCTATTGATAAATCCTTAAAAGTTTGCGATCAATGGCTTAATGAGCCATTTTTAAAGGTTATAAACTCATTTAATGGACAATAATCATATCCTTCTACTAGACTGAATAAACAATAAGATAAAGGTGCATACTAGCGGTATATAATAAGCGGAGGGTATGATATGACGCTACATTATTGCTGCAGGCACTGTGGGCATACTTTAGGTGAGATTAGCGAACAGCAGGATGAAATATATCAATCGGTTTATGATTTTCTTTCAACCGAGGAAAGAAAAGAGATTATTGAATATGGAGAGAATGGAACTATTCGCATTCGATCGATTTGTGAAAGCTGCCAGAATACTCTGGATCAAAATCCAGACTATCATTTGCTCGAACACTTAATACAATAAGACAGTGGACTGCTTTGGATGAATAATTCCAAAGCGTTTTTCTGTTTATTATTTTCACATAGCAGACCAACTATAAATATATAAATTATGGAGAAGGCTGAAGGGAGGACGGATTATATGAATAAATTGCAGCAACTGCTTACAGATAACAAAGATATCCGATCAATTACAGACGGGCTACAAGAAGGTCTGAAGGAACAATTATTGGCCGGCTTAACAGGTTCTTCGCGTTCTCTCTTTATGGCAGCGCTAAATGAACAAACAAATCGGCCCCTTTTAGTGGTGGTACCGAACCTTTTACATGCCCAAAAAGTATATGAAGACTTAACGTCGATTTTAAATAAAGATAAGGTATTTCTTTTTCCGGCAAATGAATTGATTGCTGCTGAATTAAGTGTTGCCAGTCCTGAACTGCGTACACAGAGAATAGAAACACTTAATTATCTTGCAAAAGAGGGAAATGGCGGAGTTATTATTGCTCCGATATCCGGTATTAAAAAGGTACTTCCACCTCGGTCTGTTTGGAAGGAATCTTTGATTGAATGGAATGTGGGCGATGATCTGAATATCGAGAGTGTATTAGAGAATTTAGTATCGCTTGGATATTCTAGAACAGATATGGTATCGACTCCAGGTGAGTTTTCTCTTAGAGGTGGAATATTGGATATCTATCCTCTGACAGAAGAAAACCCTTTCCGAATTGAATTGTTTGATACAGAGATTGATTCCATTCGTATATTTTCAGCTGAAGATCAAAAATCGCTAGAAAAGGTTAAAAAGGCATTGATCAGTCCGGTCAATGAAATTATTTTGAATAAGGGCAATGTAGCTCAAATAGCAGAGCGTTTAGAAGCCGGCTTAAGTCAATCCTTAAAAAGAATTAAAAATGCAGAGGCGCAAGAGCGGATGGTTCAGCAAATCGAGCATGAAATTGAAATGCTTAGAAGCGGGAATAAATTTGACCATATCACTCAATATATGTCACTGGCCTATGATAAACAGGCTAGTTTGCTAGATTATATTCCGACAGAGAGTATCGTCATTTTTGATGAAATCAGTAGGATTCAGGAGATGGGAGAACAGCTAGATAAGGAAGAGGCGGAATATTATACAACTCTACTGGATGAGGGGAAAATTATTCATGATATTACTCTATCTCATTCACTCTCTTCACTTATGGGTCAACATAAATATCCGCATATTTATATGTCACTGTTTTTAAGGCATGTGCCTCAAACAAGCCCTCAAAACATCGTAAATATCAGCTGCAAGCAAATGCAGGATTTCCATGGGCAGATGAATTTATTTAAAGCTGAGGTAGAACGCTGGAAAAAAGGAAAATACACAGTTGTTCTTATGGGTGCCGATGAGGAGCGGGTCAAGAGAATAGAGCGTATCTTAGAGGATTATGAAGTGGACGCAAGCTTTGTACAAAATAAAGATGATATTAAGATAGAATCCCTGCAGATTATGGAGGGGCAGCTACTGACTGGATTCGAGCTTCCTATGCAGAGACTAGCCCTTATTACGGAAAAAGAACTGTTTAATAAGCGAACAAGGAAATCAGCCAGAAGGCAAAAAATGTCCAATGCAGAACGTATAAAAAATTATTCCGAATTAAAGCCAGGAGATTATGTTGTCCATGTAAATCACGGGATAGGGAAGTTTATTGGTATTGAAACATTAGAGATTAATGGAATTCATAAAGATTATCTTCATATTCGCTATCAGGGAACTGATAAGCTTTATGTGCCAGTAGATCAAATTGACCTGATTCAGAAATATGTTGGTTCAGAAGGTAAAGAACCTAAAATGTATAAGCTTGGCGGTAATGATTGGACACGCGTAAAAAGCAAGGTTCAATCTACTGTTCAGGATATAGCTGATGATTTAATCAAATTATATGCGGAACGAGAGACGGCGAAGGGCTATGCTTTTATGCCGGATGGAGAAATGCAGAAGGATTTTGAAGCTTCTTTTCCATATAAGGAAACAGATGATCAGCTGAGATCTATTGTCGAGATCAAGAAGGATATGGAACGTGAACGTCCAATGGATCGTTTACTATGTGGCGATGTAGGATATGGAAAGACCGAGGTTGCCATTCGGGCTGTATTTAAAGCTGTTGCTGATGGTAAACAGGTTGCCTTTTTAGTGCCCACTACCATTCTTGCCCAGCAGCATTATGAGACAATGCGTGAAAGGTTTCAGGATTTCCCGATCAACATCGGCCTTTTAAGTAGATTCAGAACCAAAAAACAGCAGAATGAGACGATTAAAGGCCTGAAAAATGGAACAGTTGATGTAGTTATTGGAACACATAGAATTTTATCGAAAGATATCGTTTATCGAGATCTGGGCTTGCTTGTTGTAGATGAAGAGCAACGATTTGGTGTAACACATAAAGAAAAAATTAAACAATTAAAAACAAATGTAGATGTTCTGACTCTGACAGCTACCCCAATACCAAGAACCTTGCATATGTCCATGCTTGGTGTGCGGGATCTTTCGGTAATTGAAACACCTCCGGAGAATCGTTTCCCTGTGCAAACCTATGTAATGGAATATAATCCGATGCTAGCACGAGAAGCAATTGAACGGGAGATGGCAAGGGGAGGACAGGTATACTATTTGTATAACCGTGTAGAGGATATTGAAAGAAGAGCTGAAGAGCTGTCGATGCTAATCCCGGATGCCAAAATCGTGACCGCGCATGGAAAAATGACAGAAAGTGAGCTTGAATCTGTCATGTACAGTTTCCTTGAGGGTGAGGCTGATGTGTTGGTAAGTACTACCATAATTGAGACTGGAGTGGATATTCCTAATGTCAATACACTCATCGTTTATGATGCAGACAGGATGGGCTTATCCCAGTTATATCAACTACGGGGAAGGGTTGGAAGATCCAATCGTGTAGCATATGCGTATTTTACTTATAAGCAGGATAAGGTATTGACAGAGGTTGCAGAAAGAAGATTACAGGCAATAAAGGAATTTACAGAGTTGGGTTCAGGCTTTAAAATAGCAATGAGGGATCTGACCATTCGAGGTGCAGGTAATCTTTTGGGTGCGGAGCAGCATGGCTTTATCGATTCTGTTGGATTTGACCTTTATTCCCAGATGCTCAAAGAAGCAATTCAGGAACGAAAAGGGGATACCAATAAAGAAGTCCATAATCTGATTGAAATTGATCTTAAAGTTGATGCATATATTCCGGATTCTTATATTTCTGACGGTAATCAAAAAATCGAAATGTACAAACGTTTCAGAAGCATATCAACTTCTGAGGAATTGGATGAACTTCAGGAGGAAATGCTTGACCGATTTGGAGAATTCCCACAAGAAGTTACCTACCTATTTAAAATTGCAGAAATTAAAGTTCTTGCTATTCGGGCAGGTGTAGAATTAATTAAGCAGACAAAAGATGAAGTTACTATTATCACCTCTGAAAAAACAAGTAAAGAAATTGATGGACATGTATTATTCAGATCTGCTTCAAAGTTTGGCCGTATGGTCGGACTGGGTATGGAGGCTAATCGCTTGAAAATGGTTTTATACGTAAAGAAAGTACCGGTTCAGGACTGGCTCAATGCTGCCTTTGAATTAGTTTCTGAATTGGAACGTAACAAAAAGGTTAAAGAAAAGACTGAATAGTAAAAAGTGAACTATGCGCTTTTTAAAGCAATCAAGTGTACCAATGCCCTCCTTTTTATGGTGATACATAAAGAAAAAATTTTCTTTATGTATAGAAGTTACCATTAGAAAAATACTATGTACAACATCGGCGGCATAGTCGATTTGGGCAGCAGGATGTGTCGCAAAAAATCAACCCGATGAAAGAGAGGCAACATAGAATGAAAGCAACTGGTATTGTTCGTCGTATAGATGATCTAGGACGCGTTGTTATTCCAAAAGAAATCAGAAGAACATTGAGAATCCGCGAGGGAGATCCTTTAGAAATTTTCGTTGACAGAGATGGCGAAGTAATTTTAAAGAAATATTCTCCTATCAGCGAACTTGGAGACTTCTCTAAAGAATATGCAGAGGCACTTTATGATAGCTTAGGAAACCCAGTTTTAATCTGTGACCGTGATACATATATCGCAGTAGCAGGAAGCTCTAAAAAAGAATTCCTAAATAAAGCAATCAGTGACTCTGTAGAGAAAATTATGGAGGATCGTAACTCAGTTCTACATACTCAAAAAGGTTCTTTTTCACTTGTAGATGGCGTTGATGAAGAGGTAGCTTCCTACACAGTGGCTCCAATTGTTGCAAACGGCGATCCAATCGGCGCTGTTGTGATTTTTGCTAAAGAAGCTACAGTTGGTGAAATTGAATTAAAAGCAATCGAAACAGCTGCAAGCTTCCTTGCGAAGCAAATGGAACAATAATAATATATTATTGTTTAACGGTTAATTGTGAAAACTCCAAGGAGTTTCCAATTAACCTTTTTTTGTATCCTGAAAATAATCCTTTAACTATGAAAAAGAGCTAAGCATTGCACCAAATAGCCATTATATTCGCTTATGTTATAATGTTTTGGAAATAGATAGAGAGGTGCTTTATTTGGATGAGCCGTCAGAATGATTCTTCACACAAAGTTTTAAAAGGCGCTGTTATTCTGACAGCAGCAGCTTTAATCGTAAAAATATTGAGTGCTATATACCGAGTTCCTTTTCAGAATATGGCTGGGGACACGGGTTTTTATATTTATCAACAGGTGTATCCTTTTTACGGAATAGCTGTTGTTCTGGCTACTTATGGATTCCCGGTTGGTATTTCTAAGCTGCTGATTGAATTTAACAGGTCGGGTACTGTAAATAGAGAAAAGAAAAAAATAATAGCAGCTTCTTTTATATGGGTTGCTCTCTTTGGAATTATATTGTTTGTGTTGCTATATTTAGGAGCCGATTTGATAGCTAAGGTTATGAATGATATTCAACTTGCCCCTTTAATTCGCATGGTGGCCTTTTCCTTTTTGCTAATGCCCTTTATTTCCATTGTAAGGGGTACTTATCAGGCAGAGGGAAATATGCTTCCAACAGCGCTTTCCCAAACCTTTGAGCAGCTATTTAGGGTTGCCTTTATTTTGATTGGTACATATTTGCTTATGAAATTTGAGTATTCTTTATACACCGTTGGTGAAAATGCGATAGCAGGGTCCTTAATTGGAGGTGTTGCAGCTATTGTTGTCCTGGGTCTTTATTTATGGAGAGAACGCCATGATTATTTTCCAGCACTGATGCCAGAAAAGGAAGTACTAATCAAAACGGGAGCAGTCCTTTTATTTCAGGGGCTAGGTTTTTGTTTAAGTAATATGTACTTGCTACTACTTCAATTAATTGACTCCTTCCAACTGTATACGAATCTCCTTGCACAAGGGATACCTGCAGAGGAAGCAAAAGCGATGAAGGGTGTTTATGACCGAGGGCAACCGTTGATACAGGTAGGGCTTGTTGTAGCCACTTCACTTTCTTTATCCATTGTCCCCGTATTAACCAACTTGCAAAAAAGTAAAGAAATCGAAGAAATTAAGAAAATGTGCAGATTGGCTATTAAAATCAGTTCTGCTATTGGAGTTGGAGCAGCTATTGGGTTATTAGGAATTATCCAGTCAGTGAATATTATGCTTTTTAAAGATGATGAAGGGATTGGGGCATTAAGTGTACTCGCTATCCTAATATTATTCGCATCCCTCCTGGTGACATGCTCAACTATTTTGCAAACAATGGGGTTTTGGAAATCATCAGTTGTGGTTATTCTACTATCGATAGGGATTAAAGTCTTTTTAAATCCTTGGTTGATTGCGGGAAGCGGAATAAAAGGGGCTGCGTACGCAAGTCTTCTTGCAATGATGGCTGCTTGCATCCTGCTGCTTTATCTGATAGAAAAACGAATAACTGGTAGGAATATGGAAATTTATCATATAGCAAGCTTGGTGATAGCCGGTATTGTCATGTATATTGTATTAAAAGGCTATTCAGCTTTATTTTCCTTTTTTGTGGGTGAACTTGGTCAGTCAAGAATACTGGCCTCCATACATGCATTAAGTTCCGTTGCAATCGGAGGAATGATTTATCTGTATATGCTGCTTAAAATGAAACTATTTAAAAATGATGAACTGGCCCATCTACCGGGAGGACATCATTTGATAAGAATTATGCACAAAGAGAAATTCAAACGTTAGGAGAGCTGAAGTGTGACTAACCAAATCACAATTATAGGTTTAGGGGCAGGAGAGCTTGATCAAATGCCTTTGGGCATTTATAAATTATTGAAAAACGCAGAGTTTGTATATGCGAGAACTATTGAACACCCGGTATTGAAAGAATTGGCGGCTGAGGGTCTAGAGGTTGAGAGCTTTGACTCCATCTATGAGAAGCATGATCAGTTCGAAGCAGTTTATGAGGAGATTGCAGAAGTGCTAATTCAGAAGGCTAAGGTCCAGGATGTAATCTATAGTGTGCCGGGGCATCCGCTAATTGCTGAAAAGACAGTCCAAATCTTGCTTTCGGAAGGTGAAAAGAGAAGGATACCTGTACATATTAAAGGTGGCCAAAGCTTCCTCGATGCCATGTTCACATCCATTAAAGTGGACCCAGTTGAGGGTTTTCAATTTCTAGATGGTACGGACCTTTCCTTGAGGGATGTCAATATCACTCAGCATATAATTGTAAGTCAGGTTTATGATGCCTTTGTTGCTTCCGAAGTGAAGCTGACCTTAATGGAAAAATATCCGGATGATCATGAGGTTTATTTAGTGACCGGTGCAGGGATGAGCTCTGAATCAGTTGAACGTATGCGACTTTATGAGTTGGATCGTGCTATGCAATTAAGCAATTTAACATCAGTTTATGTACCTCCGGTTCAGAAGGAAGAATATCAATATAAGGAGTTTTGGAAGCTGCGAGAGATCATTGATAAACTCAGATCTCCGGAGGGGTGCCCATGGGACAGGGAACAGACTCATGAATCACTAAGAAAGTATTTACTTGAAGAAGCTTATGAACTGATTGATGCAATTAATGAAGGTGATATTGATCACATAATTGAGGAGCTTGGTGATGTATTGCTTCAGGTGATGTTGCATGCCAGAATCGGAGAAGATGAAGGATACTTTTCCATTGATGATGTCATTCAAGGTATATCTGAAAAAATGGTGCGCAGACATCCCCATGTTTTTGGTGATGAAAGGGCAGAATCCGCAAGAGATGTAGAGGAAACCTGGCAGAGGATTAAAAAGGAAGAAGGTTCAAATTCTCCTGATTCCATCTTGGATGTCAGCACTCATTTGCCGAATCTTATGCAGGCTTTTGATATTCAGAGGCAAGCCTCTAAATTTGGCTTTGATTGGAATGATGTTTCACCTGCCTGGGAAAAGGTTTTTGAAGAGCTTGATGAATTTAAATCAGAGTGGAATGGGAATAAAACAGACACCCATAATATAGAATCTGAATTTGGAGATGTTCTGTTTGCCCTTGTAAATGTGGCCAGATTGTTAAAAATCAACCCTGAAGAGGCACTGCATCGGACAAATCAAAAATTTAGAAAGAGATTTTTGTTTGTAAATGAATGTGTAAGGGAATCAGGAAAAGCATGGAGCGATTATACACTGAAGGAGCTTGATGAGTTTTGGGAACAGGCCAAAAAGTCAGGTATATAAAGGAATAAATGGAGGTTTAATACATAATGAGATTAGATAAGTTTTTAAAGGTTTCCCGGATTATTAAAAGGAGAACGATTGCAAAAGAAGTAGCAGATCAAGGAAGAATTAAAATAAATGGTAAAGAATCCAAAGCTTCAGCCGATGTAAAGATTGGAGATATTTTAGATATCAGATTGGGGCAAAAAGTACTGACTGTCCGTGTAGATAAACTTCTGGAGACAACGAAGAAGGATGAGGCGGCAGGAATGTATACCCTCATAAAAGAAGCAAAACTATCAGAGTCGTTTTAAGCATGGTCTAATTCCTATCATCCTATCATACACTTGTACAAATGTTTGATAATGGGGGATTAGGATGAACCAATACTATGATACAAACCAAACGAGTAAATCAGCTGGACCTGATCACGATATTAGCATGAAGGGTAGAAGGCTTCTCGATATATCAGGTGTTAAGCAGGTAGAGAGCTTTGACAATGAAGAGTTCCTTCTCGAAACTGTGATGGGGTTTCTTTCTGTCAGAGGGCAAAATCTACAAATGAAGAATCTGGATGTTGATAAAGGAATTGTATCAATTAAAGGAAAAATAATTGAAATCAATTACCTGGACGAACATAGTGGGGAGAAAGCTAAAGGATTCTTTGGCAAACTGTTCAGATGAGTCTGGACACCCAGTTTGTAACTCTTTTATCCATGATTGGCATGGGTATTTACTTTGGAGCGGCATTTGATACCTACAACCGTTTTTTAGTTAGAGCAAAGAGAAAAGTATGGTTTGTTTTTATTAACGACATCTTATTTTGGTGCATTCAGGCCTTGCTCATTTTCTATGTTTTGTACGAATCCAATCAGGGAGAATGGCGCTTTTATATCATATTGGCGCTGCTATGCGGGTATTCCGCCTATCAAGCCCTTCTTAGAAATTTATATAAAAGATTGCTGGAAATGACTATTTATTGGACTCATCAATCCGGTAAATTCCTTGCAAAATTGGGAGCTCTCTTATTCATTCGACCAATAAAAGGGTTAATTACGTTAATTATTACTATTATATTGTTTATATTTCAATTGTTGCTAAAGTTTGGAAATCCTCTATTATGGCTTGCCAAGTATCTTTTAAAGGCATTAATATCGATAGTAAGGATACTCTTCTATCCCTTTACTAGTACGGTGGCATGGCTGTGGAAGAGAATTCCTGGCCGTGTGCGAGCACCTGTCGAAAAGTTTTTTGATAATCTAGCAGGAATTGGAAAAAAGTTGAAGAATACTATCAATAAAATTATTAAAAAATGGACAAATAAGTCTTAAAGGGGGAAAGGAAATGGGATCGCTTGATAAAAAGAAGGAAAATATCAAACAAATCGATACGCCATATGTCCACTATCAAGAGAAACGAACCCAGTCCTTTGAGAAAAAGAAATTAGGATTGACAAGAAGGCTAGTATTATTTGCACTTTTTGCCATCATAACAACTGGGATCGTTCTTACAACACTCTTTTCTCAACATTCCGCTTTGAAGGACAAAGAAGAAACTAAAATTGAATTGAAAGCGAAATTGTCAGATCTTCAAAAGGATGAAGCAAGATTAAAAGAAGAAATCATTAAATTGAATGATGATGAATATATAGCAAAGTTTGCGCGTAAGGAATATTTTCTATCAGATGATGGAGAAATAATATTCAATCTTCCCGAAAATGAGGGCAAGTAGATATCCCTCACGTTGACACATATTTTTTTCAGTGATTATAATATAAGGGGAAGCTATAACTTCCATTATTTTATTTTTTTAATTTCTTAAGGAGGAGCAATTTTTTTATGTCAATCGAAGTAGGCAGCAAGTTACAAGGTAAGGTAACAGGAATCACTAATTTCGGAGCATTTGTTGAGCTGCCCGAGGGTTCAACAGGACTTGTCCACATCAGTGAGGTTGCTGATAATTATGTAAAAGATATTAATGATCACCTAAAAGTGGGAGATCAAGTTGAAGTAAAAGTCATAAATGTAGAGAAAGATGGCAAAATCGGTCTTTCTATAAAAAAAGCTGTTGAGAAGAAGGAGAGCGAACAACCTGCGCAATCATCTTATCAACAACGACCTCGTTATAACAGAGGAAACGATTCTCGTGCTGGAAGAAATGACTCTCGGGGAGGAAGAGGAGGACATGATTCCAGACCGCCAAGAGAAAGCTTCGAACAAAAAATGGCCCGCTTCTTGAAAGATAGTGAAGAGCGTATGTCATCTCTTAAGAGGAACACAGAATCCAAACGAGGTGGCAGAGGCGGAAGACGCGGCTAAACCTTGCTGCTGAAACAAAATGGCAATTTATATAACAGACCAGCATCAGTTGTTGGTCTGTTTTTTGTTTTTTTTCATTTGATTATCAATGGATATAGGGATTATATGGTATAGATAGGGTAGTGTAATCCTGCAGTTTATAAGATTTGACTAGAAGGAGCATGTCGGGAAACGTTGTTTATATAAAGATCAATAAAGCCGTCATATTAAAAAATGTTTGATTGTAAAGTGCTTTTATAGATGGAATAGTAAGAAGTGATAAATACTGAAGAGTTATATTCTTTATAAACACAAAAAAAAACCAGAGATATATCCCTGGTTTTTTTGTATGGATGACCCCTACGGGATTCGAACCCGTGTTACCGCCGTGAAAGGGCGGTGTCTTAACCGCTTGACCAAGGGGCCAAATAAATAGCGGCGGAGGGGATCGAACCCCCGACCTTACGGGTATGAACCGTACGCTCTAGCCAGCTGAGCTACACCGCCATAATCAAATGCGCTTTTGAACACAAAAATTATCTTACAATCTAGTAAATACTTTGTCAATGGTTTAAATATTTTAGCCAATAATTAGAATATTACATTTAAATAAGTATCTATTTCTTCTATCTTCTAGCCTTTCCTACAAAGTAGTTTAATAAAATATTCTTCTTTATGATTCCTTCGATAACCTTTGTGCTTTCTTCTGCCCATTCACATGGAATGCCGTCGAACACTTTATAAAAACTCATCCTCCGTTCTGACAAATTTAGGATTATATCCCCTTTATAATGAGAGACAATCACCTGTTAGGGAGTGGTAATGTGGATAAAACACAAAGTACAATGTATGGATCAGTAACGGATGTTCAATATGATGCAGGCAAATGGAATCCTTCTCAATTAGTGGACAAGTATGTAACGAAGCTGGAAGATTACTTCGTGAAACAAGGATATATATTAGTAGTATTGGGATTTCTCCTGGGAAGGGCGCTTATCCTTTCACAATTAGCTCCATTTTCTCTTCCATTCTTTGCGGCTGTATATATGATGAGACGGGAACGTTCGCCGCTTGTTATGGTCGCCTCAATAGGAGGAGCCTTAACAATCTCCTGGTCAGCAGGTTTAAGTTTATTTGCTTCATGTGCCTTATTCCTCCTCTTATATAAGCTGAGACAGCCATCAGTGGAGAACCAATTTAAAGTTGTTGGTGTATATGTTTTAATAGCCATGGGAATTGCAGGAGCAACGGAACGCTATTTGAGATATATGAAGTTTGAAATATACGATGCCATGATGATCGGTGTTGAAGCAGGTTTAGCTCTTATTCTTACCATGATTTTCATTCAATGTATCCCACTGATTGCCATGAAAAAAAGTCCACAGGGACTAAGGACAGAAGAAGTTATCAGTTTGATAATCATGCTGGCCTCTGTTATGACCGGTACGATCGGCTGGTCGATTTATCATATATCCCTTGATCATACATTAAGCAGGTACTTAGTTCTTCTTTTTGCAGTCTCCGGAGGAGCCTCTATTGGATCGACAGTAGGAGTGGTAACAGGTTTAATATTTAGTCTGGCCAATCTCAGTAACCTTTTTCAGATGAGCTTATTGGCCTTCTCTGGTTTACTAGGGGGCCTCCTTAAGGAAGGGAAAAAAATAGGGGCATCATTAGGTTTAATTATTGCCACATTACTAATTGGCCTTTATGGGGAAGGGAGTCAAAATATATCAATAACGCTATATGAATCTTTATTGGCTATTGCTTTATTTTTTATGACCCCTGCTACCCTTATTTCAAAAGTAGCCAAACATATTCCTGGAACAGCAGAGCATACGAATGAACAGCAACGTTATGTCAGGAGGGTCAGGGATGTTACTGCACAAAGAGTGAATCAATTTTCTTCTGTTTTCCAGGCTTTATCGAATAGTTTTTCACAGATGGAGGAACAAACAACGAAGGAGGTAGAAAAGGAACGTGAGTTGGATTATTTTTTGAGCAATGTGACTGAAAAAACATGCCAGACATGCTTCAAAAAGGATCATTGCTGGGCGAAGAATTTCGAATATACGTATGGAATGATGGGAGATTTGGTTGAGACTTTACAAGATGAGTCAGGGCAAGTTCCGCAGGCCACTCAAAGAGAATGGAAACGGTTCTGTACAAGATATGATAAAGTGACGGAGGCGATGCTTCAGGAAATCTCTTATTATAATGCAAATCAAAAATTAAAAAAACAAGTGAGAGAAAGTAGAAAGCTTGTGGCAGATCAACTCCAGGGAGTTTCAAAGGTAATGGAGGATTTCGCCAAGGAGATTACAAAAGAACGTGAAAATCTCCATATACATGAAGAACAGTTACTGGATTCCATTCGGGGGTTCGGCTTGGATATCCACCAAATTGAAATTTATTCCCTGGAACAGGGGAATGTTGATATAGATATGCAAATCCCGGATTGCGAGGGAAGTGGTGTAGGTGAGAAATTAATTGCACCCATGCTCTCAGATATATTGGAAGAGCACATTATTGTTTACAAAGAAGAATGCAGTTCATTTCAGGGAGGTTTATGCCGCTTAACATTCCGTTCTGCCAAACGCTACACAGTAGAAACTGGTGTAGCCCATGCTGCAAAGGGAGGGGGACTTGTGTCAGGGGACAGTTACACCATGATTGACATTGGGAAAGGGAAGCATGCGATTGCCATTAGTGATGGTATGGGAAATGGAGAAAGGGCTCATAATGAAAGCTCGGAAACCTTAGGGTTACTGCAGAAAATACTTGAGTCTGGAATAGAGGAAAAGGTAGCTATTAAATCGATTAATTCGATCCTTTCATTGCGGACTACAGATGAGATTTTTTCAACACTTGACCTATCAATGATTGATTTACAGGATGCGAGTGTGAAATTTTTAAAGGTGGGTTCAACACCAAGCTTTATAAAGAGAGGGCAGCAGGTTACGAAAATCCAATCTAACAACTTGCCAATTGGTATTATCAAAGAATTTGATGTGGACGTGGTTCATGACCAATTAAAGGCCGGTGACCTTTTAATTATGATGAGTGATGGAATATTTGAAGGGCCAAAGCATGTTGAGAATTATGAAGCATGGATGATTAGAAAGATTAGAGAAATCGGTACTGATAAGCCACAGGAAATAGCTGATATTATTCTCGAAGAGGTAATCAGGACAAGCTCAGGTAAAATTGAGGATGATATGACAATTGTTGTTGCACAAATAAACCATAATATTCCGAAATGGACAAGTATACCTGTCAGTACGAAGAAGAAAAAAGCTCAA
Organism: Pradoshia sp. Z6_59; assembly: GCF_058267515.1. Lineage (NCBI taxonomy): Bacteria > Bacillati > Bacillota > Bacilli > Caryophanales > Bacillaceae > Pradoshia > Pradoshia sp. Z6_59. The sequence continues at coordinate 15,356 of NZ_JBZCPP010000024.1, read as the reverse complement.
TAATAATATCCTCCTAATCGTATAAAGCGCCTATATATAGGCGAAGATGAAAATAAAAATAGCGGTATAGGAGGATGATGAAATGAAGACAGGTACGGTTAAGCAAATATTATTGCTGACAGACGGCTGCTCCAATCAGGGAGAGAGCCCGACAGCGATGGCTGCACTGGCACGTGAGGAAGGAATTACAGTAAATGTAATTGGCGTTATGGATAAGGACATTATAGACGAAGGAGGAATGCGGGAAATTGAGAATATAGCATCATCTGGTGCTGGCATTCATCAAATCGTCTATGCTGAACAATTATCACAAACTGTACAAATGGTCACTAGGAAGGCGATGAACCAAACGATACAGGGTGTGGTGAATAAGGAGCTACAGCAAATACTTGGAAATCATATCACTATGGAAGAATTACCACCTGATAAACGCGGGGAGGTAATGGAGGTAGTGGAGGATCTGGGAGAAAAGGTAAAAATGGAGGTTCTTGTATTGGTTGATACAAGTGCCAGTATGAAACATAAGCTGCCAACGGTTAAAGAGGCGCTTATAGATTTATCTATTAGTCTAAATGCGAGAAGTGGTGAAAATCAGTTCTCAGTTTTTATATTTCCCGGGAAAAGAACCGAAGTGGAAAGAGTGATGGATTGGAGCCCTAGACTTGAATCCCTTTCTAAAATTTTCGCTAAATTAACCACTGGAGGAATTACCCCGACTGGTCCAGCTATTCGTGAAGCCATTAAGTATTTTAATAAAGAGTCTTCTATAAGGAGAATAGTAGGCGACGATGATCAATACTTCGAAGAAACCATGTAGCTTTCCAATTGGATCAGTAATCAGGGGCAAATGGCATCATAAGAGTTATATCATTCGAAAAGAATTAGGGTATGGCGCGAATGGAATTGTTTATCTTGCAGATTCTTCAGATGGATCCGTAGCAATCAAATTTAGTGATAACAGTGCTACTATTGCCGCAGAAGTAAATGTATTAAAATCATTTGCAAAGGTCCAGGGAATATCCCTAGGACCTTATTTGATAGATGTGGATGACTGTATAGGGAGCGGAAAGATCATTCCTTTCTACGTGATGGAGTATATTTCCGGAGATTCATTTCTTACCTTTGTGCAAAAAAGAGGTGCAGATTGGATTGGTGTACTTGTGTTGCAGCTTTTAAACAGCCTTGAAGAAATGCATAAACTCGGATGGGTTTTTGGGGATTTAAAACCTGAAAACTTGATTGTACAATTACCCGATTTTAAAGTCCGTTTTATAGATGTAGGAGGAACCACGCAAATTGGCCGTGCGATTAAAGAATACACTGAGTATTTTGATCGCGGATATTGGGAACTTGGGGGCAGAAGGGCAGAGCCTTCCTATGATTTATTTGCACTTGCTATGATAGTGATCAATGCAGCCTATCAAAAAAGGTTTAATAAAAATGGAGAGGGAATTAACCAATTAAAGGAATTAGTGAAAAACAATCAGGAACTCAGAGGGTTGGAGTCTATTCTTTTAAAAGCTTTGAAAGGCCAATACATAACGGCAACTGATATGAAAAAGGAAGTCATATCCCATTTACACGCAAAACAAACTGCTAACCGTACCGCCGTAAAAAGGAATGCTCCAGTAAACACTAGTCGGGTACAGATGAGGAAACGGAAATCCAGTGATAAAAGCAATTTCTTTGAAACGTTCTTTTTAGTTGCTATTATTACTTTGCTTTATGCATTTTATATGTTTGGTCAAGTTGTATAAGTTCACAAGAAATACAAACAATAACGCTGTCTCTACCGTTTTTTTGAAAGATAATTTTTGGATTCCATTTATAAGAGTGGTACGATAATAATTAATTGAAAGCAACGGTAGAAAGGAATATGTATGTTAGAGGCGAAAGTAACTGCTTATATTAATAAAAAACGATTGATTAATCATAATGACACGATTTTAGTAGGTGTTTCCGGAGGGCCGGATTCATTGGCATTGCTTGCTTTTTTTAATAGCATAAAAAAATCATATAATCTAACCCTTGTGGTTGCCCATGTAGATCATATGTTCAGAGGTGAAGAATCATTTGAGGAATATTTATTTGTAGAAGGAATATGTAAGGAATGGGGAATCCTATTTGAAGGAAATCGGATAGATGTTCCAAAATATATTAAAGATACAGGTAAAAATCCACAACAGGCATCCAGGGATTGTCGATATGCATTTTATAGGGATATAATGGAAAAGTATGCGGCGCAAAAATTAGCTCTTGCTCACCATAAGGATGATCAGGCAGAGTCAGTCTTAATGAACCTTATTAGGGGGACTTCAGGGATGGCCAGGATTGGAATTCCTCTGAAAAGATCCTTCGCGGGTGGATGGATCATACGTCCTTTTCTTGCTGTCACAAGAGAGGAAATCCTGGAATATTGCACAGAGATGGATCTCAAGCCACGCATGGATCCAAGTAATGAAAAGGATATTTATACCCGAAATCGATTCCGTAAATACATATTACCATTGATAAAAAAGGAAAATAGTAAAGCGCTTGATCATATTCAACGGTTTAGCGAGGATTTGGAACAAGATGAAGGATTTTTGATGATGTTAGCTGAAAAAGAGTATAATTCTCTTGAATTAACTGAAAAGGACGGGATTTTAAAAGTTCCCATATCTTCTCTCGGAAAGGTGCCAAAACCTTTACAAAGGAGGGTGATTCATCTAATATTAAACTATCTTTATCAAGTGAAACCTTATGTATTTTCATACGTACATATAGAGTGTATTCAGTCTTTATTGACAGAATCCAATCCTTCCATCTCCGTGCAATTACCTTCTGGGCTTCAAGTTACGAAAACATATGATCAGTTGCTTTTCCATTTTGGAAGGTTGCCATCAGTAACTTTTTCAAAAGAAATCCGTATACCGGGGAAGACGGCTCTTGCGAATGGCGCTGTTATTGAAACAGTTTTGCTGGATACCTTATCTGAAAAATGGGAGCATGCATCTCGATATACATGTATTTTACCTTTAAGTGAAGAGGACTTACCATTAAGGGTACGGAATAAGCGGGATGGAGATCGATACCAGCCTAAAGGCTTTACAGGCCATAAAAAACTGAAAAAGCTGTTTCTTGAACACAAGATACCTGTGCATGAGCGGGAGAGTTGGCCAATTATTGTTAATAAGAATGATCAAATTGTTTGGATACCAGGTCTGCAAAAGATTAATCTAGAAAAGACCCCGACGCCAGCCATCATGATAAAGTATGTTGAATAATGCTCTTCTAGGAGGACTACCGAATGACGATTCATAATGATATTGAGAAAATTTTGATTTCAGAAGAAGAAATCCAAGGCAAAATTAAAGAACTCGGGGCTTTGCTTACAGAGGAATACAAGGATCTAAATCCATTAGTGATAGGTGTGCTGAAAGGTGCAATGCCTTTTATGAACGATTTATTAAAGCATGTAGACAGCTATTTGGAAATGGACTTCATGGATGTTTCCAGCTATGGTACTTCTACGGTTTCAAGCGGTGAAGTTAAAATCATTAAAGATTTAAACACATCTGTTGAAGGCAGAGATTTGCTGATCATTGAAGATATCATAGACAGCGGTCTTACCCTCTCTTATTTAGTGGATTTATTTAAGTACAGAAAAGCTAAATCCATCAAGCTTGTTACATTATTGGATAAGCCATCCGGAAGAAAAGCGGATATACATGCGGATTACGCTTGCTTTAATGTACCTGACGAGTTTGTTGTTGGATACGGGCTTGATTATATGGAAAAATACAGGAATATTCCATACATTGGCGTGTTAAAAAGGGAAGTTTACGAAACTGCCAAATAGGGATATAGATGATTAATAACCGTTCTATTCATATAATAGACTGTGCTATGATCTTTATATAAAATATATAAGTAACCTGATTGTAGATACGAATACTATATTTAGTTTTTTGGGAGGAGGTTAGGGATGAACCGTATTTTTAGAAATACCATATTCTATTTACTTATTTTTGTGGCGATTATCGGAGTAGTAAGTGTGTTTAACCAAAATTCCGAGCCAACTAAACATATTTCTAATAATGAGTTTATTGAAAGTCTTGAAAAAGGTGAGGTTAAATCCGCTGATTTACAGGTGGAACGCGGAGTATATTCTGTTAAGGGTCAATTAAAGGATGCTAAGGAAAATGAGTTTTATTTAACATATATCCTTGCAGAACAGGCTGAAGAGGTTACTGACTTAATTGATGAACAGGGTGTAAAATCTACAGTTGCTCCAGCAAAAGAAACAAGTGTATGGGTAACATTCTTAACTTCAATTATTCCGTTCGTCATTATTTTGCTATTGTTCTTCTTCTTGATGAATAGTGCGCAAGGTGGCGGAAACAAAGTAATGAGTTTTGGTAAAAGTAAAGCTAAGCTCTACAGTGAAGAAAAGAAAAAAGTACGCTTTAAAGATGTTGCGGGTGCTGATGAGGAAAAACAAGAACTGGTTGAAGTTGTGGAGTTCTTGAAGGACCCTCGTAAATTTGCTGAATTAGGTGCGAGAATTCCGAAAGGGGTACTTTTAGTAGGACCTCCGGGAACAGGGAAAACCTTGCTTGCAAGAGCAGTAGCTGGTGAAGCAGGTGTACCTTTCTTCTCTATCAGTGGTTCAGACTTTGTTGAAATGTTCGTGGGTGTGGGTGCTTCCCGTGTGCGTGACCTTTTTGAAAATGCGAAGAAGAATGCACCATGTATTATTTTTATCGATGAAATCGATGCAGTTGGACGTCAGCGTGGAGCTGGCCTTGGCGGGGGACACGATGAACGTGAGCAAACCCTGAACCAATTGCTTGTTGAAATGGATGGTTTCGGAGCAAATGAAGGTATCATTATCATTGCTGCTACAAACCGACCTGATATTCTTGACCCGGCTCTTTTACGTCCAGGCCGCTTTGACCGACAAATTACGGTTGACCGTCCTGACTTAATTGGAAGGGAAGCTGTACTTCGTGTACATGCACAAAACAAACCGCTTGATGAAAATGTGGATCTTAAAGCAATTGCGATGAGAACCCCAGGTTTCTCCGGTGCCGATTTAGAAAATCTCTTGAATGAAGCTGCTTTGGTAGCTGCAAGACAGGATAAGAAAAAAGTAGATATGAGCGACATTGATGAAGCAACGGATCGTGTGATTGCCGGTCCTGCTAAAAAAAGCCGTGTCATCTCTAAGAAAGAAAGAAATATTGTTGCCTTCCACGAATCCGGACATACGGTTATCGGGTTGGTACTTGACGAAGCAGATATGGTCCATAAGGTAACAATTGTTCCGCGTGGCCAGGCAGGCGGTTATGCTGTAATGCTTCCGCGTGAAGATCGTTACTTTATGACTAAGCCTGAATTGTTCGATAAGATTACCGGATTGTTAGGCGGACGTGTTGCTGAAGAAATCGTCTTTGGTGAAGTGAGTACTGGAGCTCATAATGACTTCCAACGTGCTACAAGCATTGCCCGCAAAATGGTGACTGAATACGGAATGAGTGATAAGCTCGGACCGATGCAGTTTGGCCAGGCTTCAGGAGGCCAAGTATTCTTAGGTCGCGATATTAATAGTGAGCAAAACTATTCTGATAAGATTGCTTATGAAATTGATATCGAAATCCAAAATATCATCAAAACGTGCTATGAACGTGCAAGAAAAATTCTTACTGAAAACCGCAGTAAGTTAGATCTGATTGCTAACACATTACTTGAAATTGAGACGTTAGATGCCGAACAAATTCGTCACCTGGCGGATCATGGAACATTGCCTGAGCGCAAGGTAGCAAGCGATGTAACAGTGAACGTATCAGCTAAAAAGGAAATTCTGTCTGAGGATTTATCCAAAGACAATACAATATCCGAGCGAAGAGAAGATGATCAAACTCCTCCTACACCACCGGATATGGAAACGAACGATCCTAATAAATTGTAAGAATTCTGAGTGTCCCATCATATGAATGGGGCACTTTTTTTGGAAAGGGATAGACCTTTGAAACTAAAAGGACCGGAGGCCTACAGGATGTAGGTCATGAAGGCGTTGCCACAGGACGTGGCGCTTTTAGTCTTCGTTCCATGTTACAGTCGTCTCAGCTTTTTGATTAATCCAGCTTCAACGGCTAGAAGCTCAGGACATAAGCATGACCTCTGCGGGAGGGAAGGGCACCTCCCTTCGAGCTCCTGTCTTATGCTCCTCGCTTCTGGGCAAGCCGTTTCAGCTTTTTATGTAATCTAGCTTCGATTCCTAGGAGCTCGAGTCATAAGCAAATACTCTACGGGAGAAGAGCCCTCCCTCCGAGTATTCGTCTTATGCTTGTCGCTCCTGACCAGTCGTCTCAGCTTTTTGATGTAATCTAGCTTCAGGGCCTAGGAGCTCGGGACATAAGCATGATCTCTGCGGGAGGAAAAAGCACCTCCCTCCGAACTCCTGTCTTATGCTCCTCGGCTCCTGAGCAAGGCCCTTCAGCTTTTTCGATAGGGGGTTTTTGCATGTTATTGGTGATGGATGTGGGGAATACGAATATTTCGATTGGTGTTTATAGGGATGATGATCTTTGTTTTCATTGGAGAATTGGTACGGATCGGGGAAAAACAGAAGATGAATATGGAATGATATTTAATCAGTTATTGAGTCATGTTGGGTTGACCTTCCATGATGTAAAAGGAATGATTCTCTCCTCTGTTGTGCCTCCTATAATGTCTTCACTTGAAAGAATGTGTACAAAATATTTTCAACTGAAGCCTTTGGTTGTTGGGCCTGGTGTTAAAACGGGATTAAATATAAAATATGATAATCCTAAAGAAGTTGGGGCAGATCGAATCGTGAATGCTGTGGCTGCGATTCATGATTATGGGACGCCAATCATTATAGTAGACTTTGGTACAGCGACAACGTATTGTTATGTAAATGAGCATAGCCAGTATTTAGGAGGGGTTATTGCCCCGGGAATTGAAATTTCTACAGAGGCGCTCTATTCGAGGGCTGCTAAATTGCCCAGGATAGAGATTGTTCGTCCTGCCAATATCATTGGGAAGAATACAGTAAACGCTATGCAGTCCGGCGTTTTATATGGTTTTATTGGACAGGTAGAAGGAATTGTAACCAGGATAAAAAAACAGAGTAAGCAGAATCCTATGGTTATCGCTACTGGCGGAAGAGCATCCATGATTGCAAATGAAACATCCATAATTGATGTTGTCGATCCGTATTTAACATTAAAAGGTCTGCAAATCATTTATTCAAAGAATATACAGCTATAAATCCTGTAATGGATTTGAAAGGAGTTTATCATGAACGATTATTTAGTTAAAGCACTAGCATTTGATGGACAAGTGAGGGCGTATGCAGTCTCAAGTACGCAAACTATTGCAGAGGCACAGAGAAGGCAGGATTCCTGGCGTACAGCATCTGCTGCGTTGGGAAGAGCAATGACAGCGGCTGTAATGATGGGAGCCATGCAAAAAGGCGAAGCAAAGATTACTATTAAAATTGAGGGTGATGGTCCAATTGGCCCGGTTATCATTGATAGTAATGCAAAGGGTGAGGTTAGGGGATATCTGACAAACCCTCATGTTGATTTTGAATCTAATGAACATGGAAAACTAGATGTAAGACGTGCTATCGGTACAAAGGGTACATTGACTGTTGTTAAAGATATTGGAATGAGGGATAATTTCTCTGGCCAAGTTCCTTTAATTTCAGGCGAGCTCGGTGAAGACTTTACTTATTACTTTGTTACTTCTGAGCAAACTCCTTCATCTGTAGGAGTAGGTGTTTTGGTTAATCCGGATGACTCGATTCTTGCTGCAGGTGGATTTATTATCCAGCTGATGCCTGGCACGGAAGAAGAGGTTATAGAAAAAATAGAGAAAGCTTTAGGATCAATCCCGCCTATTTCCAAAATGATTCAGGATGGATTGACTCCGGAAGAAGTGCTTAATAAAGTATTGGGAGAAACAAACGTAAAGATATTAGAAAAAATGCCAGTATCATTCCAGTGCCAATGTTCCAAGGATAGAATAGCGAATGCTTTAATCAGTCTTGGAAAAGAAGAACTAGAAGATATGATCGAGACAGATGGCAAAGCCGAAACCCAGTGTCATTTCTGTAATGAAAAATATATATTTACAAAAGAAGAACTTCAGGAGCTAAAAGACACAGCTAAGTAATTTATTGGAGGAGTTGCTTTGTCAAATAAGCAATATGTGTCCATTATCGCTGGTTTAATTCTGTTGAATATTGTGACTGTCCTTTATTTTACAATGGGGGAAAACCCGATGAAGGAAGATACAGCGGAAATTGTTGCTTCAGTGGAAGAGAAAGAGATTAGCCGTTCGGACTGGATCGCTGAGTTGGAAAGGATACATGGGAAAGATGTATTAGCTACAATGATAAATGAAGAGGTTATTCTTCAATTGGCGGCTAAGCAACGGCTAACTGTTTCTAGGGATGAGATGAAAGTGGAGGCGGTTCTCCGGCAAGCGTTATATGGTTTTACTGGAAATTCACCCTCTTATATTAGTGGTGAGGAGCTTAAAAAGAAGCTTAAAGTTTCAATTCTGCTTGAGAAGTTGTTGACAAAGGATGCTGTCATAACAGACAAGGAAGTTGAGTCTTACTATAAAAGTAACGAAATCTTGTTAAAGTTCACTGATCTCTACCGATTATCCCATATCGTACTTACAGAAAAGGCGAAAGCAAATGCGATTATTAAGGAATTGAAGGCGGGCACTGATTTTACTGCAATGGCAATAGAACGCTCAGAAGATAAATATACGGCGGATACTGGTGGAGAATTAGGGTATATATCATTAGATTCCAATTCTGTCCCTGAAGAATATAAAGAAACTGCGGCTTCATTAAGACCTGGAGAATGGAGTCAACCAATTAAGATCAAGGATGGATATGCTATTCTCTATTTGCATGATCAGATTGGTCAAACCGAACTATCCTTTGGAAAAATAAAATCTAATCTTAAACGAAAAGCTGCAATGGAACAGATGAATACACCAGTCTCTGCAAATATGCTTTGGGAACAGTATAATGTGGATTGGATTTATGGAAAATAGAGTCATGCGCTCTATTTTCTTTTATATACTGTAAATGAGTCATAAAGATTATTTCACAGGGTTATCTGACAGAAAATCTGGGAATTTAGAAGTATAATAGTTGACAGAAAGCAGAAAAATAGCTAAATTGTATATAAAACCAATGAAAATACTATGAATTAGGGGTGGATAAGTTGGGTAAAATAGCGAATAATATTTCAGAATTAATAGGTAATACACCTGTTGTTAAATTAAACAAGATTGTAGAAGATGGATCTGCAGAGGTTTATTTGAAATTGGAATATATGAATCCGGGAAGCAGTGTTAAGGACCGTATCGCACTTGCCATGATTGAGGACGCAGAGGAAAAGGGTCTTCTAAAGCCGGGCACAACGATTGTCGAACCAACAAGTGGTAATACAGGTATTGGGTTGGCTTGGGTTGCAGCAGCAAAAGGATATAAAGCTATATTGGTAATGCCGGATACAATGAGTGTAGAACGCCGTAACTTATTGAAGGCATATGGAGCCCAACTTATTCTTACTCCTGGTAAAGATGGAATGAAAGGTGCAATTGCTAAGGCGGAGGAACTTGTAAATGAACATGGTTACTTTATGCCACAGCAATTTAAAAATGAAGCCAATCCTGAAGTTCATAGAAAAACAACTGGTAAAGAAATCGTAGAACAAATGGGCGATCAACTGGATGCCTTTATATCTGGTATAGGAACAGGCGGAACTATTACGGGTGCTGGAGAAGTGCTGCGTGAGAAATACAAAGATATTAAAATCTTTGCAGTAGAGCCAGCGGATTCACCGATTCTATCAGGTGGTACTCCAGGTCCTCACAAAATTCAGGGAATTGGCGCAGGCTTTATACCTGATACATTAAATACAAATATTTATGATGAAATCATAAAAGTGGAAAATGAACAAGCTTTTGAACAAGCAAGAAAAGCAGCTAAAGAAGAGGGTATTCTTGGTGGTATTTCTGCCGGAGCAGCTATTTTTGCAGCATTGGAAGTTGCCAAGAAACTTGGTGCCGGCAAAAAAGTGCTAGCAATCATCCCGGATAATGGAGAAAGATATCTAAGTACGCCATTATATAATTTTGAAGATTAATCGTACTGACGAGTAAATAAGCTAAACATATGGAGGAGGCTAAATGCCTCCTTTTGTTTTGGTTTTCTGTGTTTCTTTCTTTTTTATAAATAACATGTGGTATAGTGATTTGCATAGAGTAATTTCGGAGTCTGATTAAAGGAGCAAATTATTATGGAACAACCACAAGTAAAGGCGATTCTAGAATGTGGACAATATAAATTGGAACTTGGACAAAGCACTAAGATTATGGGAATCTTAAATATCACTCCAGATTCGTTTTCTGATGGAGGCCAGTTTAACAAAGTAGAGCAAGCAGTTTTGCGTGCAAAGGAAATGATAAAAGCTGGAGCAGATATCATTGATATCGGCGGTGAGTCGACGAGACCTGGTCATCAGCAAATTTCATCAGATGAAGAATTGGAGCGAATCATTCCTGTTATTAAGGAATTAACAAAAGAGATCAATGTACCGATCTCTGTAGATACATATAAAGCGGATGTGGCAAAAGAAGCACTTCGCGCAGGGGCGCATATCATCAACGATATTTGGGGAGCCAAAGGTGATGAGGAAATGGCCCGCGTTGCTGCTGAGTCAGGCGCTCCGATTATCCTTATGCATAATCGGAAACAGGCTTCCTACGATCATTTTTTGCGTGATGTTTTAAATGACTTATATGAAAGTATTCAGATTGTTAAAGAGGCTGGAGTTAGTGACGATAAAATTGTACTGGATCCAGGTATCGGCTTCGCGAAGTCGCTGGAGGAGAATTTGCTGATGATGCGAAATTTAGACATCATAACGAGCCTCGGGTACCCCGTCTTATTAGGAACTTCACGTAAATCAATGATTGGCAGAACACTTGATTTGCCAGTAGAAGAAAGAATGGAAGGTACAGGGGCGACAATTTGTTTTGGTATTCAGCAGGGGTGCCAAATGATAAGGGTACATGATGTGAAAGAGATGTACCGTATGGCTCGTATGATGGATGCGATGCTTGGAAAGGTGATAGTAAATGGATAAAATAATTCTTGAAAATATGGAATTTTATGGATATCATGGTGTCTATGAAGAAGAAAATAAACTTGGACAACGCTATAGAGTAAGTGCGGAATTGTATTTGGATCTGCAAGTCGCTGGGAAAACAGATGATCTGAATAAATCAGTTAATTACGCTGAAATATATACCTTGTGTAAAGGTGTTGTGGAAGGAAAGCCTTATAATCTAATCGAAGCAGTGGCAGAAAAGATATCAGCAGAAATCTTGGAGGCATATTCAATGATTCATTCATGCAAAATCAAGGTTGTGAAACCTGATCCCCCAATACCAGGTCACTACGATTATGTTGCAGTTGAGATTATAAGGGAGCAAGAGCGGCATGATGAATAGAGTTTATATTGGAATAGGTACAAATATAGGGGATCGAGAATCGAATTTAAAGGATGCCATAAGAGAACTGGCGGCAGTACCTGAAATTGAGATTATTTCTTTATCATCTATATATGAGACAAATCCAGTAGGCTATTTAGAACAAGGTAAATTTTTGAATATGGTTATTTGTATCAACACAACTTTCGATGCACAAACACTATTGGTTACCTGCATGAATATAGAACAAAATCTTGGCAGAAAAAGGGAAATTAGGTGGGGTCCGCGAACAATAGACCTTGACATTTTGTTATTTAATCAAGAAAATATTGTAACGAAAAACCTAATTGTCCCTCATCCGCGGATGCTTGAAAGGGCCTTTGTGGTTATCCCGCTCGTGGAGATAGATAAGGACATCATTCTGCCTAATATGGAAAAACCTATAAGGGAAATCATGGATGATATCCCCGAAAAAGAAGGGGTTCGGATATGGAAGCGGAAAAATGGGGAAGGCGTATTAGGGCATTCAGAAAGCTGAAAGGTTTTACTCAAGAGGAATTTGCCAGAGAGTTATCCGTCTCGGTCTCTATGCTTGGCGAGGTAGAAAGAGGCAACCGAATACCCTCTGAGAGCTTTTTGCAGGATATTGCAAATCAGTTGGACATTACAGTAGAGGAATTAAAACCTCTCGTTAAATAGATTTAATTTTAGTGCAAGTAAAGGATAGGGAGGAATTGAATTGTTGAAGATTGGCAATGTTGAAATGAAGAATCCGGTTGTACTTGCACCTATGGCCGGAGTTTGTAACTCAGCATTTCGTTTAACAGTTAAGGAATTTGGGGTAGGGCTTGTTTGTGCAGAAATGGTTAGTGATAAGGGAATAATACACGGAAATGAAAAAACCTTAAACATGCTCTATATTGATGAACGAGAAAAACCATTGAGCCTTCAAATTTTTGGTGGAGAAAAAGAATCACTTGTTCAAGCAGCTCAGTTTGTAGATAAGAACACTAATGCAGATATAATCGATATTAATATGGGCTGCCCGGTTAACAAGATTATTAAATGTGAAGCGGGAGCCAGATGGTTACTGAATCCGGATAAGATTTATGAAATGGTTTCAGCTGTAGTTGATAAAGTAGATAAACCGGTTACGGTTAAAATGAGAATTGGTTGGGATGACCAGCATATATTTGTTGAAGAGAATGCAAGGGCAGTTGAAAGAGCTGGTGGAAGTGCAATATCTGTCCACGGACGTACTCGGGTTCAAATGTATGAAGGAACGGCAAACTGGGATTATATCCGTATGGCAAAAGAAGCTGTCAATATACCGGTTATCGGTAATGGTGATGTACAGACTCCACAGGATGCCAAGAGAATGCTTGAAGAAACTGGCTGTGATGGAGTCATGATCGGTCGTGCTGCACTCGGGAATCCTTGGATGATGTATCAAACGGTTAAGTATTTGGAAAATGGTATCCTTTTACCGGAGCCATCTGTTCGTGAAAAAATTGATGTTTGCGTCCTGCATCTTGATCGCCTTATCGCGTTGAAGGATGAGTTTATCGCTGTGCGTGAGATGAGAAAACACGCAGCATGGTATTTGAAAGGTATTAAAGGAAGCGGTAAAATCAGAAATGAAATCAATGAATGCAACACACGTGAACAATTGGTAGGGCTGCTATATAATATGGTGGAAGATATTGAGTATCATGAAGCCGTTCGTGCAGTTTGATGATTTGACAGTACCTGATATACTGTATAATAAGTATGTAGAAACTGCCGGTAAAACCGGCAGTTTTTATGATACTTTTAAAAGGATAATGATATTTTATATATATTAGGTTCTAAGGTTGTGTAAAATAAAGGAACAGTATATACGCGATAGAGATGGAGTGGAAATAAGATGAGCAATTATGAAGAATTAAACGACCAATTAAAAGTCAGACGTGACAAAATGAACCGCATCCAAGAAATGGGCATTGACCCATTTGGCAAAAGATTCGAACGTACACATTTGGCTCAAGAAATTAGCAATGAATATGCAGATGTGGAAAAAGAAGATTTAGAAGCAAAGAATGCGGAAGTTGCTATAGCTGGAAGAATTATGACAAAGCGTGGCAAAGGGAAAGCTGGATTTGCTCATATTAAAGATGTGAGCGGTCAAATTCAGATATATGTGCGTAAGGATGCTATTGGAGAAGAAGCTTATGAGCTTTTCACTATGGCTGACCTTGGTGATATTGTAGGTATTAAAGGAACGGTATTTAAAACAAAAGTGGGAGAGCTTTCTATAAAAGTAAGCCAGTTTACATATCTTACTAAGTCTCTTCGTCCTCTTCCGGAAAAATATCATGGATTAAAAGATATTGAAGAGCGCTATCGTAAGAGATATTTAGACTTAATTACAAGTGAAGAAAGTCAAAAAACATTTGTGACACGCAGTCGTATTATTCAGGCGATGAGACGTTACTTTGATGACCAAGGATTCCTTGAGGTTGAAACGCCAATGCTTCATTCTATCGCTGGTGGTGCATCTGCACGTCCGTTTATTACACATCATAATGCGCTTGATATGCCTATGTATATGCGTATTGCCATTGAATTACACTTAAAAAGGCTAATCGTTGGCGGTTTGGAAAAAGTATATGAAATCGGTCGAGTATTTAGAAATGAAGGAGTGTCCACAAGACATAATCCTGAGTTTACAATGCTTGAGCTTTACGAAGCATATGCTGACTACAATGATGTAATGGACTTGACTGAAAATGTTGTTGCTTATATTGCAAAAGAAGTTTTAGGAACAACTATCATTCCTTACGGTGAATATGAAGTGGATTTAACACCAAAATGGACAAGACTTCATATGGTAGATGCAATTAAAGAATACGTAGGTGTAGATTTCTGGAAAGAAACATCTGTTGAAGAAGCACGTGCGCTTGCAAAAGAACATGATGTACAAATCACAGACTCTATGACATATGGTCATATTGTTAACGAATTCTTTGAGCAAAAAATTGAGGAGAAGTTAATCCAACCAACCTTCATTTATGGTCATCCGGTAGAAATTTCTCCGTTAGCTAAGAAAAATGAGGATGATCCACGCTTTACTGATCGTTTTGAGTTATTTATCGTAGGACGTGAGCATGCGAACGCCTTTACTGAGTTAAATGATCCAATTGATCAGCGTCAACGTTTCGAAGCGCAATTAAAAGAGCGTGAACAAGGTAATGATGAAGCACATATGATGGACGATGATTATATAGAAGCATTGGAATATGGTATGCCTCCAACAGGAGGACTTGGAATTGGTATAGACCGTCTAATTATGTTACTAACTAATTCACCTTCAATTCGTGATGTGCTGTTATTCCCATTAATGAGACATAGATAAGGTTTTAAAGAAGAAGCTGCCGATTAAGAGCAGCTTCTTCTTTTGTTTTCTTTCATCAATTGTTATATGAAGATAAGGATATAAATCTAAGCTTCATAGTATAAGAAAGAATAAAAACAAAAACTTTTATAAAAAGGTATTGCAAAATAAAAAACAAGATGGTATATTAATAAACGTCGCTGCTGCAGTATACAATACGAAGCAAGCGATAAAGAAAAAATAAAAAAGTTGTTGACATGAGGTTGCTAACTTGGTATGATAGTTAAGTCGCCAAAACGACAACGAAACAGATTGTTCTTTGAAAACTAAACAAAACGAAACGCCAAGCAAGTCTAAAATAAGAGATTTTTAATCTCGTCAATTTGCTTTAAAATTTAGCTAGATCAAACATCTTTCGGAGAGTTTGATCCTGGCTCAGGACGAACGC
>NZ_JBZCPP010000023.1:0-53419 GCF_058267515.1 Pradoshia sp. Z6_59 | reverse complement strand
CGAACCCGCGACCCCCACCTTGGCAAGGTGGTGTTCTACCACTGAACTACTTCCGCATATAAGTGCGGGTGAAGGGAGTCGAACCCCCACGCCGTAAGGCGCCAGATCCTAAGTCTGGTGCGTCTGCCAATTCCGCCACACCCGCATGTTTATAGATGGTAAGACACGAAAGACCCGTACCTGCAATCCTCGAGCTTCTAATTGACTAATTTCAAACCCTCTCGTTGACTGCTTTATTATTCTATTATGTATTTATCTATATTTCAATAAGTAATATATGGTAATATTAATTTATTTTTCTTCCTATATAAAAAACATTAAACTTCCATGAATAAATCTATCATACAAAGGAATAAAGGTTCCTCATATGGTGTTAGATCCCTTGCTTATAGCTATATAAACAACTCAAGATCCTTAAATCCCTTTTATTTTCATTTTATCTTAGAAAGACATAATTATCATTTTACTGTTTGAAACGGAAAGAGTGATATTCCTAGCACCATTAGAAATATACATACCAATTCTAGTATAAAAAATCTCCTATCTTCTCCATATAACTTTTGAAGATCTCATGAATTGAATTTTAGCATTTAGAGATTTTTACTTGCTTTTCCAATTAACTTTTACCTACTTAACAATACCTTTAATGATTCTGATATCAAAAACCAAAAAGTTTCCGTGTATTTTCTTTAAAATATGTAGATATATTTAATTCATCTGGTCATAGATAATAGCTTTAAATATCTGTTTGAGCTCTTTTGATGTTTTTCCACGAAGCCATTCGACCTGGTCAATTGGCAACGTGAGCTTAAGGGTGATCTTTTCATCAGGCATCTCGATTTTCCTGATGTCGGCAAGTGAAATCCCCTTCTCAATGTCCGGAAAATCAATCTGGTTCTCATCGAAATGGTCAATGCACCGGTACTCAAAGGGATCATCAATCACGCAATTCAAGTTCAACTGTGGGAGACGACCAGGAATTGATTTTATGTACATAAATGAGCTGATTACTCGGTTATCGCTCAGCTCGATTTTAGCGATAATGCTCTCGCGGTTGCTATATTTCTTTAAGGCTACCTCGCTCACGATGATGTCGAGCTCCAATGAAAATCCCGATGAAGTTTCCAATATATAAATCGCACTATTGAAAATATGGACGTCCTCTCCATCAAGATTCACTGTTTTTACTTCAACCATGTCATTCCCCTCCAAAAGAGACCGTCGGCAACATTACCCCACCCGGTTTATTTTCTTTCATTCTACTAAATCATGGTAGTTCCTCCAAGCGTAGCTTCTCGGCGATGGCAATGACATTCGGATGCTCCTTCAAAACCAAAGCGGGAAGGCCTCAAATATTTCACCTTCATATAGCTGTTTTAACTATGGTAACTTCTTTTCTACAAAAACAAGCGCATCCCCCTGTTTACCATGATGGTGTTGAACAACTTAGTGATTGCTTGCTCCGGCACGTCTTCAAAATTGGTAAAAAACTAGCGTTTACCTTGCGCGTCGATTCAGCGAACGGTGTAGATTTCAATTCTTACTTAATTAAGAAACCGAATTACCTACTTTATGGTTTGGAAAGAATTTATACATAGTACGGAAGCTCTTTATGCTAAAATTGAAATTGTATATCATTTATGAAAGAGAAGAAGGCATTTTATGAAGAAAATTATTACAATTAGCTTAAGTATACTATTGATTATTTTTGTGTTGGGTCTTACCGGATTCTATTTTTGGTCCCAACAAACGTACAAAGCATCAGAAGAAGTTACATCATACGTAAATCTAAATGGCAATCAGACGGAAGAAAACTGGCTTGTGTTCGAACCAATAGAAAAACCAAAAAGCGGGATCATTCTTTATCCTGGTGCAAAAGTAGAGCCTGAAGCATATAGCTACTATGCCCAGGGTTTAGCGGATAAAGGTTATTTGATAATTGTCCCAAAAGTCAACTTGAACTTTGCCCTACTCGATATTAATCAGGCGGATTTAATTATAGATGAGTTCAGCGATATAACGAATTGGTATGTAGGCGGGCATTCACTTGGCGGCGTAGCCGCAGCATCTTATGCATACGATCATCTCGAAGATGTAAGAGGTTTAATCTTATTGGGTTCCTATCCGAGCGATTCCAATAATTTTTCAGAAACTGACCTTCCCATCCTCTCCCTGTATGCCGAGTTTGATGGGTTAACGACAACTGATAAAATAGCTGATACAAAACATTTGCTTTCGTCTGAGGCAACTTTATATGAGGTTAAAGGCGGAAACCATGCCCAATTCGGAATGTATGGAACGCAAGATGGAGACGGAAAATCCACGATTTCAGCAAAAGAACAGCAGGATGAAATAATAGAAGAAACATTAAAATGGCTGAATCAATATCAAAGATAAGGCCGAGGTTTCTTTTAACACATCTGATACTGTAATAGCCCACCCGTGTCACGGGCGGGCTATTTTAAACTTTTATGTATCATTGAGGTAACTACGCCTCTCAAGTGCTAGTTTTTCTGTGTATTCTAAATAAAAGCGAGAGTCGATTTGTCCTAGAATTTTTTAAAATCATACATACAAAGTAATTTACTTCGTTGATCAGTGTAAATTATAAACACCCTCCCCATACGCCATTGATTAACTATGGGTTCAATCACATATTAAACTGGGGACGATTAGGACATACCGAAGACCAGTTCACGAAAAATGTATATCTCCACGTCCCAGAAATGAAAAAAGAAGCATCCCACAAGTCAGTGAACTTATGAAAAGCCTCCCCAAAAACTCTTTACTAGTTCGGTTCATACAACTTTTAATCAATCAAAAAACGGACAATAAACTTACCAACTTCAATATTTATTTACCATTCCTTAACCAACAGTCATAATCCCCAAAGCTACCAAAATATTAGCAATAATACCGACTGCAATTGCTCCTAACGGACCGACAGCCATACGGACGATAGGTCTTCCGGCAACTTCGTTCAATAGATAGAAGCCGGCAATAAAGTAGAAGCCAAATCCAGGAGCAATCGTATTGGCTGCATTTGCACCACCGATTAATAAGGCAACTTCAAGCAACTTCGTCATGGAATTCCGGATATTTTCACCGGAATTTCTTACGCCAGGGTATTTATCCAGGAATCTCGCAATATAGCTAAGCAGCATCACTTCACCAAAAATGACAGCTGCCCCGATAATAACTGCCAGCCATACATTCGGCGAGAATAAACCTACAACAAAGATGAGCGTGAATCCAACCGGGCTATATACACCTGTTGCTATGGCTGTACTTGCCACCAATGGGATAAACCCTATTGCCCTTGCTGCTGCGGCTATTCCTGCATCTGTTTGTTTGCCTTCTGCCAGTAGATTTAATGAAATTGGGTCACCAGCCATTAATAATAGATTTGTAGCACCTGCAATTAAGCCTCCAATCACCATGAAGAAAACTACGTTTTTCTTTATGGATTTCACTTTATCACTGAAGATAGATGCTAGATCAATAGAGAAACCGTCTTCTGATTTTTCCTTGATTGCATATGTGAATAAGAAAATCATTCCCGCAATAAGAGCCATTCCTTCTTGGTTTAGTGTCACTACATTATCACCAATTTTAAGGAAACCGCTGGTATTTATCCAAACTGCCAATTGTCTAACTAAAGCAGATACGATAAATGTTAAAATACCTTTTTTCATACCAAACTGCATTGCAACTGCAAGCGCGGGGAAAGCCATAAATGTTACTACCACAGGTGTGCCCACTTCCCCAAGCGGTTCCAAGAAATTGACCGGTAAATGATTGAACAGTTTCACAAACCCTTCAAGTCCGGCAAGCAACGCCCATCCGTAAACAGCGCCAATCGCCGCTGCCACCGGGGTACCCCACTTATTTTTCGGGGTCATTAGACCAATAATATCTGTACCCAGTAAAATACTATGTATCAATATGATACTGGCTGATATAGTAAAAGGGATACCGAATCCAATAACCAAACCAAAGCTCATTGCAAACGCCGTTAATCCTAACTCCCTGCGTTTTAATCTTCCTTCAATATGCTCAGACACAATCGGACGCAAACCGTCATTGAATACCGCAATATTTCTATTCGATAAGACGGCTGCTACAGCACCAATCAGGACAACGAATAACGTTTCCATCCCTTTTCCCCCTATTATCTTATTAGTTTGATAAAATTGCTTTTAAAATCATTGGTACTGCTGTCTCCACATGGTCACCGGTAAAGCCGAACGCCTTCTTCCCATTTTTAACTGCTTCAATGATATGGTCTTCATTTGGTTTCTTGCCGGGCATGGATACCGTTTCACATTTATCCCTACCAACCAATGCGATGGCCATTGCTAATGCACCACCTCCTCCTGTGTGGCATGCGCCAAAATAGTAATCTACCTGGTCGGTTTTCATCAGCATTGCTGCTTCTAGGTCAGATTTCACGACGGTTTCTATAGAAGGATCAATTTTCTTGATCAATCCTTCAATCTGTTTCTTTTCAACTTGTCCACCTATTACTATTTTCATCCTACTCCACTCCGTTTCCATTAAGATTTAGTACAGCTGCATAATGCATATAAAGATAATCTTTTTCTCCTTCGGGTAACCGGCTTCCCCATCGATATTCAATTAATTTTACCTGCTCCTTTGCTGTCGGATATTGATGTGAACCCTTGACTTCCTCCATTATTTCTTGATCCGGTCCTTCTACCTCTTCTCCCTTCGCAATCCTGGACAAGGCCATTGGTAAATGGGTAAACAGCAGCTCCCCTTGTTCTATTTCTGTTGTGTTCAATAGTTTAAGCATTCCTTCAAATGCGGCAAGTCCAGCATACATAGATTCTGTAGTAATAACATTATGTTCCAAAAGAATTTTTAATCTATCAGTATATTGATGCAAGTCCATATATCCACTCTCCCTTTAATAGCTTTTTAAACCGTCACTCAAAACACTGAAATCTAACTCTTTATAAATTAGCGTTCCAAAACACCCGTATCTTTTTCTATAGTTTTTCAGCTAATGGTTAAGCATACTGATAATAAAGCGCTTTCTTATCAGCGGTGCCTTGAAAAGGAACTCTCTTTCAATCGTTGCTAATTACTTTTCCCATAGAATCATAAATTCCTACTAGTTCAGGATTTGTTGTTAGATTCCTTATTACCGCTACCTGGGCATTGGTAACAAAAACTTGAGTACGGAATGAATATAGGACTGTATCTCCTACATTCACTTCTTTGGTGTCGAGTTTTCCATAATAATCAATATTTGTCGGATCGTTTTGGATAACCGGGACTTTTTTAAGATTGTCCACTCTAGTTCCAACCAGAGCATTTTCCATTCGTGAACGAGGATAAAAGCCTCCACCAAAGACACACGCATTATCCTCACATAGATGGGATACTTCAGAAACATATACCATTGCTGGCTTCTCTGGTAAATCTTTCCTAGCGTGAAGCGGTGTGGTACCGGTTAAGGCGTGACCTGGTTCCCCTTGAGTAGCTCCCTGACTTTTCAACAACGGCAATGTCTCGGTTGATGTAGCACTTGGCATATTCATTTCAAGGTCTGCATAGCCCCTTTCCAATAAGAAAGATTTCGCTTTATGCATCGATTGTACATTCTGTGTTGTAATCGCTTGATCATGGTGAATCAGTATGCACGGAAAACTGGTTAGTCCCGCAATTTTTATACCTTTTAAATCTTCGAGCATTTCAACCTGCATCTGCAGTTCTTCTAACGAGAAGCCGCCTTCTTGACCTTTATATATATAATCATCGTTGTCCGCAATACGTATAAATATATTTTGCAGCTTATTCATTTTCTTTGCTGCATCGCTAATGTTTTTTGCATTGTCATAACTGAATACGGTAATAAAGTCGGGATTAATCTTCAAAATTTGAGGAATCATGTTTTTAGGAATTTGCACGAGATGCCCTACATGACCAATATCAATCCCTTGCTTACTCAGTGCGATGGCCTCCCAAGGGTCGACAGCAACAGCCTTTTTGATGCCGGCATTTACAATTGTCTTGGCTATCAATGGATTCCGTCCGAACTGTTTGGTCATAAAAAATAGTTCAATATTCTGTTTTTTTGCTTCCGAGGATAAAATTCGGCTATTTTTATTTACCATATCAAGATCCAATACATATGTATTCGGTGATATACAGCCTTTTTGATGAAGTTCTAATGCAGCATCTAACAACTGTGGATTGTATTTCTGTGTTGCTTCCAAGAACATTCTTACTCACTCCTTCTTCCTTGCTCCATCAGTGGGAGAAAAGATGTTCCATTTTCAGTAGCGGATAAACCAAGATAATCTGCGGCAGTCGCAGCTATATCAGATAATGTTTGTCTCTCCCCAAGCCTGGCTGGCTTCAGCCCTTTGTGATAAGCCAATAAATAGGTCTTTTCTCTCGTATGCTGATTATGTCCAATCGTAGGATCATTCCCGTGATCAGCACTCATAATTAATAAGTCTTGATTATTCATCTTATTTAACAATGCTGGTAAATAGGCTTCTACTACTCCGATTCGATCAGCATATCTAACCGCGTTTTGCGCATGTCCGGCCAAGTCCGTCTCCTGTACAGTTGCCGCAATCACCCCATTAGGGACATCATCCATTTCCTGCAGTATATTCTTCATGACCTGATCTGTATCAACTCCGGGATACTTCCTTGCTCCCTCACAATAAATAACATCCTGCATTTTCCCTACCAATGAAACATTCAGACCTGCCATTATGGCAAGTGTAGGCAATTGGAATTCAGGAGAAATTCCGTATCCTAAGTGACGGACCTGGTATCCTTGTTTATAGACATTAGACTTTGGAGAATTAACTCCAACCAATCCATCTTCTCTTCTTTCTACAGAACTCTGCAAATGCTCCAGAGATACATTCTCTCCTCCCAATGCAATGACACGATTCACCTTCACATTATTTCTTACGCAAAGACCAATTTTCAGTACTTCATCAAAAGGAATATAATCTAGTGGCGCACTAACGTTATAGATTTGTCCGTAATCAGTTTCAATGTTATCTGCAACAATCACCAAATCATTCACTAATAAGTAAGGCATTTCAGGGACAGGGATTTTCACCTTATACCCCTCTTTTTCCAATGCTTGCTTCACTTCCTCGATATTCTCGATGAAAGGGGCGAGATACGTTTTCTTCGGTTTGGTGCCCATGATTTCATTATGTCCCTCAAAACTATCGGCCCCTTGATGCTTCAAATTACAAACACCGAAACTAGCAATGGGTTCGATATCTTTTAAATTTGGATGATGCAAAATTTGATTTATTCCTAGTTTCTCAAAGGTTGGAATCTGAAGTGACGGTACCTCATCCAGTATATGATAAAAGGTATTGGCACCGACGTCCTGCGGATGATAGCTCCTAGTATCATCCATATATCCAACTCCGAGACTATCCAGTATTAATATGATCACTCTACGTTCCATTTACTTATCCCCCTAAAAGTGAAGCCTTAGCGATTCCCATTTGCTCGCTGTATGGATGTTTCCAGTATCCTGATAATCGTTTCAGGGCCACTTCTCATAGGATTTATACGTATCATTTTTTTAGAAAGAGATAAATCTTTTTCCAGGAAGGTTCCTGATACACGGTAAAACATCGGTGCAAATTCATATTTTGATTCAGCGCCAACAGGATTGGGTGCCGCTCCTAATTCATTCGCATGTTCCAACACATTCGCGGCAATCCCTTCTGAGAATTCCACCAATAATACCTTCGATTGCGCACTGGCCAAGTATGCCTTTTTTACACCAGCTACCTCGCCATTATTTAATCTGTTGATTAGCTGTTCATTAACGTTTGCTTGTACCGCAAGCATGACAGGTGCATAGATCAGACCTCGCATGGCTTCCATCGCTTCATATCCCTGTACTTGGCTTCCCCCAGAATAATTAAATCTCTCAATCTTACTAATTAAATCAGCTTTTCCCAGGATTAAACCTACACCTTCAGGACCCAAAAGCTTAAACAATGAGAAGGTAGATAAGTCTGCTCCGGCTTGAACCCCTATCCTTTCCACCTTCATCGCCGCGTAGTTATCATCTGTAATAATCGTTAAGCCTGGATCGATTAAACGTATAGTTTCTATCACGTCCGACAAATCATACCGGTCATCCACCTGTTGCCGAGTATGCTGGATAAGTACACCCTTTAAATTTGGATTTAAATGGATAGCTCCCTGTATTTGTGCATGATTATGGAAATCAACAAACAAGGGCCTTACACCCATAAATTCCATTGTTGTTTTGCTTGTTGGATAAATAGGTGCGTCATGGACGAGAATTTGATCACCGGGTTTCAAAAAACTCATAAAACCATAGCGCAGTGCACCTGTCCCAGCTCCACGCACCAGCATGGCCTTTTCCACCCCAAAAAACTCCGCCAATGTCTCTTCTACCTTTTTGGTGTATCGCGGTTTATTGATTTCCTTCACTACACCTAAATCGCCGAGGGACAATAACTCTTCACCCTGAAAATGTTTAGTAATAGTATCAACCAATCGGAACTGTAATTGCTGAGCTTCTTCCAATGAGATACTGCTTAAAGGATATGTTTGCATGTCCTGGCTCATCCTTTCATGAACGTCTGTGGATTCTTTATCAGCATTTTTTCAATCGATTCATCAGTTAAACCGCTTTTCTTCAATCGAGGAACAAAATCATCAAGCAGGAATGCATACCCTAAACCGCCCTTATATTCAAGATGTGATTTCCGTGTAATATCCATGGACAATAACACTCTATCAATATAGCCGCGATCCTGGATTTTTTTCAGAATGTCTGCGCGGACTTGGTCAGGCATATAATTTTCTTTTCCAATCGTATCGAATTCAATATAGGCGCCTTCTTTAACGATTTTAAAAATATAGTCAAAATCCCCCGTCAAATCGACATGTCCGATAATAACACGGTTCAAATCCACTCCTCGCTCCTTAAAAAAAGAAACCTGTTCATGTCCTAAAGTTCCCAACGAAGTGTGGGTTGTAATTGGTTTATTCGTTTCTTTATGTACAATAACTACGGCTTCAAATACTTTCCGTTCGGCCTCAGTCCATTGGTTATAGCTTGTTCCGATTTCTCCGATTATGGCTGCTTTGACCCCGGTTCCTTTAATCCCTTCCTTTATTTCTTTGAACATCCTCTCAGCCAGCTGTTCCTTTGTTTCTCTGAACACTTGGATAGGGTAAAATTTTTCTTGATAAAAACCTGTTGAATAAATAATGTTGATCCCCGATTCCTCAGACACCTTCTGAACAAACGGTATATTTCTGCCCATTCCGAAGTTTGTTACATCTACTATATTTCGAACTCCTTTTTCATATAACTTCCTATATTCCTTAACTGTTTCTGAAAAGACATCCAATTGGCAGTCTTCGTTACATTTTAATTCGGATAGATCAATGGTTGTATGTTCATGCATATACGTTATACCGTTTTCTAACATAGCATTCACATTCTTTCCTTTAATTTTCCTGTGTGTTTCATTGACCGTTAATCTAATTCCTTCATCTATATCTAATCAATAATTTGGCAACCGTTTCCCTGATTCCACACTTTGCTGAATGTCCAATATTATTTTGATTTCTACCTGATTCCATTTAGCAGAAATCTCTTCCTCCCTGTCACCTTCAATGATGATTACTGCTTCAGAGGTTTCCTCTGATATTTTTTTAGCTTCAGAAGATTGAAAATCAATCATTTTAAAGGATTGGCTCATTCTTCTGTCATCCATATTCCATACAGCCGCATCAATTTGTTTTGAAAGCAGCATGTCAAACAATTGCATATAATTGATATAAACGTATTCGACTCTTTTCCCTTCAAATTCAGCGAATGTAAGAATTTTCTGGTCAACTGAATCCAAATCTACGCCTATCTTCATTCCTTCCCGCACAGTTTCCTCTGATGAATCGGCTAGGAATACCTTATGCGAAGACACATAGCTGTTTTTTCCTAATTTTTTAAATATTTTAAGGGCAGGATATTCTGAAAGAACTTTTTCAGCCGTCATATTGGAAACAATGGCAAAATCACTGCGTTTTGTACGAACTTTCTCAATACGGTTTTCTCCCCCGCGCATATACGTCAAAAATAGTTTTTTTCCCTCTGATTTAAAGGTCTCAACAATACCAGTTGCCAACCCTTCATATTTTCTTGAATACGGCAAGGGCATGGAACCAATCAAAGGAGAAATCCCTGCAATTTCACTCAATAAATCTTGATCTTTTTGGATTAAATAGGTACCTAGATGCCCCCTCGCCTCTAGCTTAATCGCTTTCATTTCTTCTAATAAACTAAGTGCACTCTGGACTGTTCCCCTTCCAAATTGCAATTTCTCACTATAGTCAGTTACACGCGGTATCTTTTTACCTGATTCAAGCTGTATCAACTCTTGCGCGATTATTTTCGCTGCCAAGCCATTTTTAGAATATAATTTTTCCCACATTTACAACACCTCAAAATAATACAATATACAATATTTTGTATATTGATAGTATAATTAATTTGAGAATATTTTACAATCACTTTCTATCATTTAATTAGTTCTCTAAAATGGAACGGTATTACCACAAACACTGAAGCAAAGTAAATTTTATCCCTATTATTCAGTTGAATAAATAAGGGTTAGTTAATACCCAACAAAAATGTGGAATCAGGTTTCCATAATGTCCGTTTAAGATAGCTTTACCATTTTCAACCTCATGGACAAACTTCATAGTTAATGATTGGATCAAAGTGTTGCGTGATACATAATCTAGTGTGTGGTATCACCAAGTCAATGAACAAAACATAGTAAACCACTAATTATGTATCCACTTCAAAAGTGATACAAAATGTAAATAAACCACTAATCCTACCATAGAGTATATCGCTCATTCTCGGATTTTTTCATCGATTACTTGATAAGAATCATTCTTCTATATTCCCATTTCCTAAGATGCTTCACAGATGTTTTTCACTTATTCAATTACACTACTAATATTCTCGAACCATTATTCCTTTTACTAGTATGATTCCCCATAAATTCAGATATTCGTTCTGAAACAGTAAATTTTGCATTTAAAAACACCTACAAGCCCTAATTTAAACAGTAAAAAAGCTGTGCCAAAACAACTCTTTTTTGACACAGCTTCTCTTTTAATTTTTCACAATGCGCTTGTACCCTGAATATGTTGCTATGAAATAACCGCCATATACAATAATCATAATTAACGCCGTAAACAAAGCCGGTATGAAAACGGAAGGTTGACCCATCATCAGAAGTTCCTGATTGACCACTTTAATTCCGAAAATCGAATGGATGATTGCTAAAGACAATGGCATCATGAAGTAAATAAATACCTGACCGAATATCGCCTTGTTAATTTCCTTACTTGTTACACCTAT
Source organism: Pradoshia sp. Z6_59 (assembly GCF_058267515.1). Taxonomy (NCBI): domain Bacteria; kingdom Bacillati; phylum Bacillota; class Bacilli; order Caryophanales; family Bacillaceae; genus Pradoshia; species Pradoshia sp. Z6_59. The sequence goes on along the minus strand of NZ_JBZCPP010000023.1, from coordinate 41,982 downwards.
TTTTCTTAGCATGCTATAGCGCTCCATATTATCACTCGCTTCAGATAACTGCTGAAGCGCCAGTACAGCTGCACTTGAAATGAGGAACACAATCCCAAGATAAATACCCATAAAGACAATCATTGTAGACGATCCAATACTTTGGTCATACAACATCTGCTTAGTCATTACGTTGACATAAAAACCATATTTAGAATAAACTTCTTCATTTTGAGTTAAATGATAAAGCTCGTCTTCATTCACTTGACTATTACTACTGTAATTAACATTAGACAGTGACATATTAGGTGTCATACCTTCAATAGCTTGATCTGGAACAATCACGGTAAATGCAACTCTTCCTGGATAATCATTTATATATTGTACATACTCTACTTGACGATTAACAATTGTATAATCCATACCGTTCAATTGAATGGACTGATTTTCTTTAATATAGGCATTCACTGCATCAAAATAAGTCTCATCATCTGATATGAGGAGTACTTCTCCTTTATTAAACGTTTTCGGTTCAACGTCTTGCATTTGCAAAAGCTTTACATAATCAGATTCTTTCATCAATAAGATTTTTTTACGAGAGATTGCCATATCAAAGTATTGTTCTAACTCTGCATTTGCAAAAGGACGCAATAATTCGTTATACGTAGAATCCGCTTCATATAATTCAAAGGAACTATTTTCACCCATCTCATCCAAGTCCATACCCAATATTTCAATCGCTTGATCTATATTCTTTATTTGCGTATCTTCTTTTCCATACAGGTAGAATGTTGCATCATACGGCACTTGATTTACAAGCTGTTTTTCTCCCGCCGCCTTTATGCTAAATCCTGTTGATAAAACACCAATTGTGAAAAAGAGCATTAAGCAAATGATAGTCATGGATACAAAGGTTGTATTTACCTTGCTGCTTATTTGGCGTAGAACAAACATATTTAAGCCTTTAAAATATATAGTTTTATTTCTTTGCAGCATATTAAGAACAAATCCAGAAAGAGACATAAAAAACAAAAACGTTCCAAGTGACCCCAGTCCAACGCAGGTCCACGTGACAGTCAAACTTTCTGTTAAACCATATTTTAAAATAACAGTATAAGCGATCCCAAGAGTAATGAAGGATAAAACAAAGAACGCGATTGATGTTGATATTTTTCGGATTTTCAGACTTTCATTTTTTCTAGCGGCTGTTAGTAAGTCGATGAGCTTATACTTCGAAATCACTAAACTATTAAAGATCATAACGAACAGAAAGATAATCCCAAAATAGCTCATTGTTTTAAACATCGCTTCACTGGAAAAGACAACTTCGAACTTTGTCATATCTGCCTTAAATAACGAAACCACTAGAACGGACAATCCTTGAGATATAAATATTCCCAGTAGTAATCCGGCCATTAACGATAAAACACCTATAAAAAGTGTTTCCATTACAACTATTAACGATATACTATATTTACTCATACCTAGCGTCATATAAATTCCGAGCTCTTTTTTTCGTCGTCTGATTAAGAAATTGTTTGCGAATAAAATCAGAAACCCTAACACAATCGAAACAAAAACAGATACTATTGAAATTAATTGTGTTATCGATTGAATCATTTCCGACTGACTGGCACTTAAACTAGACATAGCAGCCGAAGCTGAAATCGAATTAAAGCTATAAAATATACAAACTGCAAATGTTAATGTTAAGAAATAAATTGCATAATCCTTGAAGCTTCTCTTCACATTGCGAGCAGATAATTTAAATAACATTATTCGTGTCACCTCCGAGAAGTGTTACCACCTCAATGATACGGCCGAAAAATTCTTTCCTCGTATCATCACCTCTCACCAGTTCATTAAAAATCTCCCCATCTTTAATAAACAAGATTCGATGTGCATAGCTTGCTGTAAACGCATCATGTGTGACCATTAAAATTGTAGCCTGCAACTCCTTATTTAATTTCTCAAATAAATCTAGCAGTAATCGGGCAGATTTTGAGTCAAGTGCTCCTGTCGGCTCATCAGCGAGAATTAATGACGGGTTCGTTACAATTGCTCGGGCTGAAGCAACACGTTGTTTTTGTCCACCCGACAGTTGATATGGGAACTTATTTAATACCGCCGTAATCTCTAATTTATCGGCAACTTCATTTACTAGCTTTGTAATATCAGCCGGCTTACGACCTTGTATGGTTAAAGCGATAGCGATATTTTCAAACGCTGTTAATGTATCGAGCAAATTAAAATCCTGAAAGATAAATCCTAGCTCATCCCGGCGGAACTTCTCAAGCTTTCCAGCCTTTAATGTCGTAATATCCTGACCATTTATATGAATATGACCCGTTGTTACATGATCAATTGTAGAAATGCAATTCAACAGTGTCGTTTTCCCGCTGCCTGAAGGACCCATAATCCCAACAAATTCCCCTTGTTTTACATCAAAACTTATATGATTAATGGCTTTTGACACATTTCCTTTATTACCATAGTATTTCTCTATATCTTTTACTTCCAAAACTGTATTCATAACAACCTTCTCCTCTCTTTTATGCTTTTAGTATATCCCCCCTACAGCAATACAAATATTGAAGTTGGTTGCATAAACCTTACATTTTTGAAAGCTACCAGTTTAGTACCGTGTAGATTTGAATCCTTCGTCTATGGAAAGGAAAACGACGGATGGAGATAATTGATCTTAACTTTTCGGTGAGAGTGGCGAATTACATGTCAACTTGCACTGGAGATTGATGGCTAAAACCACCATACAAATTCATACCACAAATCAGTAATAATCTTATTTTCGTAATAAAAAAGAGCCTTTCTCTCAAGACTCTAATAAAACCAATTTACTTTTCGGGAAAATGATATTTACCTCGGTTCCTACATCCTTCTGTGATTTGATCGTAATCCCTAAATGCAGCTTATCTACCAACATTTTGCAAAGATATAGACCAATGCCTGTTGACTTTCTGTATATGCGTCCATTTTCTCCTGTAAATCCTTTTTCAAATACTCTTCCGACATCCTTTTCATCAATACCAATGCCATTATCAACAATATGAAGTATAAGATTATGCTCATGATTAGTCGTATAAATAGAGATGAAACTATTTTCTTTATAACAATAATTAATACTGTTAATGATTACTTGATTCACTATGAACTCAACCCACTTTTCGTCACTATAGACCACATCATCTATCTCTGATAACTTAAGCTGAATCTTTTTATGAATAAACGCTTTTGCATTTCGCTTAATTACTTTGGAAACACATTCTTTTAAACGAAATTCCTTCACAATATAATCCTTGCTGGCACTGCTGCTTCTCGCATAATACAAGGCCTGTTCAATATAATCCTCAATCTTCGTTAATTCCTCAGTTAAGCCAACAATCGGACCACCTTGATAATTCTCAATTATTAGCTTACTAGATGCAATCGGTGTCTTAATTTCATGGACCCACGCTTCAACATACTCTTGGTATTCCGATTGCATAGTCTTGTAGTGGTTGACATATTCATGCACCTGCTTGTCACTCGTCCGTAAAATGTCATATAAAATCTTTCCTTCTAAAAAATCAGGCTCATCCATAATTTCAGATAGCAAATATTTTTGATCAAGATTTTCAACATTTTCTATTACCCCATCATAAAAAGGTTTTTTCTTCATAAATTCAAGAAAATAAGATGTAAGCAGCGGACCAAACCAGCCTAACCCGACTATAGCAATAACACCCTTTTGTATAGAAATAAAAGCTAAAAATAATGCTACCGTCATAAAAAGAAAAACATTAACCGTAATAAAAACGACTCTTTCCTTTAAAAATGCCCACAATGTCATGACATGATATACCCCAATCCTCGTCTCGTTTCAATCGGGTTTTCCATACCGATTGCTTCTATCTTTTTACGAAGTCGAGTAATGTTAACAGATAGCGTATTGTCATCCACAAATAAATCAGATGACCATAGATCCTCCATCAGCTGTTCTCTAGAAACAATAATTCCATTATTTTTCATTAAACAATGTAAGATTTTTAATTCATTTTTTGTTAGTTCCTCTTTCTTGCCTTGATAGGAAATTGTCCCATTAGCCAAATGCAGCTTCAAATCCTTGTAAGTCATTACAGCACTTTCTTGTTTTGCATATGTCCTTCTTAAAATATTTTCAATGCGTGCCAACAAAATTTGCGTGTTATACGGCTTCGTAATGAAATCATCTGCGCCTATATTCATGCTCATCAATTCGTCAACTTCCGTGTCTCTACTTGTCACAATAATAATGGGTACCTGAGAGTATTTACGGATTTCGCGACAAATATAATAACCGTCGTACACAGGCAAATTAATATCCAATAAAATTAAATGAACATCATCCTGACTTGCATAGTTCATGACATTTTGAAAATCATCCGGTGCTTCCACTTCATAACCATAATTTTTTAAAAATGCGGTTAATTCTCTACGAAGCGTCTCTGCATCCTCAATGATTAATATTTTTGCGTTTTGCATAGTGATCACCCCTTAACGAGCTTTTCAATTGTTCATTCTTGAGCAACAAAAATCCTGCACCCTACAATGAAGCTAGGCTGTATTTTATATTTAGTCAATAGCTCATTTTTCATTATATTACTTTGAATATTGGATTATCGTGTAGAAAAACCCAAATAAATGATGTTTATCTTATCACAAATCAGATAAGGTTTGGAATTCTGCAATTCAGGAAATGTCCCTGCTCCTGCTCCGTTACCGTAAAGGAACTAATATTTCACACAAATGATTATCAATCATTTGTGAAGTATATCTTTCTATAATTAGTTGTTCTCTAATGGATAGATTATTTCTTTCTATCTCCGAAAAAATATTGCCCCAAAAATTAACTGACTGCCTCTTTTGTATGATCAAGCGAGAAAACAGCGTATTTCCCACCAGGAAATTTACCAACATGAGCTGGTTTTACCACATTAAAATCTTTATTTTTAACAACGCAAACTTCATAACGATATTCCTCTTTAGGAGTAATCTCTGGGTTATCTTAAGGTATACCTAAAATTGTAGAATTATCAAATACTCCATTCAATTTTGCCGACTTTTTAATAATTAGAGTATGCTTTAATTAATCAGTTTCTTTGTCAACTGCCCGTTGATAAGCCTTTTTAATTCTGCTACATTTTATTTTAAAACTGGATTTCTTGTTGCTCCAAACATTTCCCAACCTATTTGTTCATTTACAAAAATAAAAGGAGAAACAGCATCTTTTGCCATTCTCCTTTTTATCATTTCATTGCTTGCATTTCTACTTCCGAATAAAGAGAAAGAGTGAATTTCCCACAAGTTCTTCGGCTCAGCATCAAATAAGTCGTTTGGTTCATATCATTTTATTAAATTTCTTGCTAATCAAAACATATTCACGGTATACACAAGGCTTTCCACCTGTATCTTGTTTAGTTCCTTTGCAATTGCTAATAATCTTAATCAGAAAAGGACTTTGTATACTTAGGTAGCAAGTACCGGAATATCACCAACGCATGGACAATCCCAATTCCTGCAAAAAGAGCCCTCACAAACCATTCCTGCCAAAACAGTGAGATACCATTCATATCGCCCCCACCAAAAAATCCACAAAGTACGCTCAAATATAGCGGATCAAGCAGTAGCATGACTAGTGAGGTATACCATGCGATGGTCCGGAAAACCTTTGATTTTACTGAACAGATTGGTTTACAAAATATAATAAGAAGCCAACTGAAAACAAGAGTTGCAATCGCACCCGCCAGACAGAAAATTCCCATCTGAATATCTGTCATCAGGGTATGATATACATCCACCTGAACCCCGAGCCCCATGAAATTGATTTGCTTAAAAACCCCGTAATAAAAAGCTACTAGGAGGTGCGCTCCCTCATGGATGATATAGTAAATGATAATAGCCGCAATAATTCCAATATATTGTCTTACACTTCTGCTCATAATAGTCACCTATCTTACTTACCGTTATACTTTTGTGAATGACAAATCTTTAAGCGAAACAATGCCTATTCAACAAACTCTTAACCAATCATCAGCCTGTGATTGGCTAATGATCATGTGCATTGTTTTTTTCATTTGTATGTTAATTCACAAAGGTAGTATATTGCATATAGGCACCTAAAACAATACATTTTTCTATCTACACCTCTTTTTGCAGATTCACTAGAGTACTCTTTAAATATAACCATAATACCGTAACCCCAGTAATAGCTATAGCAATCATTAATCTAATCCAATTAGAAGAGATTGGTGTAATAAAAATTACTGGTAACGAACAAATGTTATTAAAGATAAACCCTCCTAATCCACTTTAAAAGGTGATTTAATAGCATACTAGAGCAGATAAACTGAAAATATTGTTAAAAGTGTCTCTACTAAAAAAGCCGCCCACTAAGGGCAGCTCTTCTACTTCTTTACTTTTAAAAAGAAGAATTTTTATTATCCATATGTAACTTTCGGGTTACAGCTACAATTCTTTCTTTAGGAACATCCGGATGCTTGTCCTTGATTATCTTGACACATTCAACCCAATTGATTTCAGATTTTAACAAAGAAGCGATTTCGTTTTCTATCATTGGATCTATTTGATAAATATCACTATCGGTTTCATCCGTTTCATTCTTTCCATCCACACTTTGGTCAATTTTATCAAACAGCAGCGAAGCAACAAGATGAATAGCTATGATAATTATTTTCACAGTTGTAGAAAGATTGATGACTGTAAAAAAGTAATCAAGTGCGCTAATAACTATATAACTACCAGCGAAAGTTAAGATACTCGCAATCAACTTATTGACAAAGATATCCTTATAAATGTCCGTTACGGCGTGAAGAAAGCTATCAATAATAGTCCCCACTCCCATATCTATAAGACACAACAGAAAAAGAAACAGAATTAAATAGATTAAATTCTCATAATACTGGCCTGTAAAATGAATAATCAAAGCATAAATAACCATGAGAGGTAGAAACAAGACTAAAACTACCGTCATAAGTAAAGAAGTAGATAGAAAAAAATTCTTCACAAGTATAGACTCCAGTCTCCATAGCTTTCTCCGCCTACGGTGGTTTTTTGTTAAATTATAACAATTATTTCACATAAAGTCAGCAACTCCATATGAATATCCTGCCTTTTCCGTTTTAGTTTCTACTTCCAACTTAATCAAAATCTTGCGAGAGCCACCCACAGCCTCTACTAAAATAAGACTTTCACTTTAAGGACGGCGTATCTCTACTTCACTTACGTTTAACACTTCAAAATTAATGCCATTCTTTCAGGCAGATCTGATTTAAGCACTCTACGATGATTGTATCCTTTACAATGAAAGCCACTTGTCCCATGCATACGTCCTCGAATGTATCATAGATTCTGCCGGCACTGCGGGTTCCTTTTGCAACTGTCTGATAACTATTAGCCACATAACCAACCTTGCCAATTGTATCGAGCTCGGCTTGAATTGCTTCATCATCATGCTTATTATCAAAGTCTTTTCTTAAGATTATCTTCTGACCAACCTTGAAAATATCCGCTCCAAAATAATGACAAACACCTACAACGGATATATATTTCTCTGCCATTTCTATCCCCTCCATGCGACACTTTTTATTACTTTACTCTATATATATTTACGAATTTCACAAAAATAAGTTTCAGTGATCCCTTGTAGAAAGCCTTTTAGATTGTCACATAAAAGAGATAAGGCAGCTCACAGGTTCTTATCGGATCGTGTATCATCTAAATAGGAACCATTTTTAGCTCCTTCACCTTTTCTTTGTTTCATTGCCAATAAAATTACACAAAATTAAAAAAGCCTTAGAGAATCGAAAATGATTCCTAGGACTTTTAACGTTTCTTTAGATTTAACTCCTTCAATTTATGAGAGTTTGATTAATACATATTCCACATAAAAAAGATGACCATTAATTAGGTCATCTTATATCATTCTTCTGTTGAGTCTCTTTCTAGTCTTGTGATTAACACTTTATCTACTCGGGCACGATCCATGTCCACTACTTCAAGTTGTAAGTCATCTACTTGAATGGTGTCTTTGATTTTTGGTATATATCCAATTTTATTTATAATAAATCCACCTAACGTGTGGAAGTTTTTACTTTGGTTAAGAATCGTAAAGTCTTCCAAATCAAAATACCTAATAAACGTATCAATCGAAACAAGACCATCTGCCAACCATGAGTTTCCATCTCTCTCTATAATTTGCGGCTCTTCTTCATTATCCTTTTCAGGCATTTCTCCAATAATATTTTCCATAATATCATGTAGAGTGACAAAGCCCTCAATTCCGCCATACTCATCAATAATAACGGCTTCATGCTGGCCGGATTTTTTCAATGTTTCCAATGCCCGAAATACTTTCATTTGTTCTGGCAGGACGAGGGTATCCTTGACAGAATCCGCTAAAGAAAAATTCTCTCCTGCCACAATTCTTGATAAAAGATCTTTTTTATGAATGATTCCTTGAAAATCATCTAAACTTCCATTGCCAACGGGAAATTTGGAGTAATGACTTTCATTAATTTTTTTCATATTCTCTTCAAACGAATCATCTAAATCAATATAAACAAGCTGCGTACGAGGTGTTAAAATATCACTCAGTCGTTTGTCCCCTAAATAGAAAATTTGTTCTACCATATCCTGTTCTATTTCTTCAACAATCCCACTATGAACACCTTGTTCAATTAATTGGGTTATTTCTTCTTCGGTTACATTCGGTTGGTTTGTGGGTTTTATTCTTAATAATTTTAATGCAAAATCAGTAGACTTGCTTAAAAACCAAATAATTGGGCGTCCAACTTTTGAAAAATAATACATTGGTTTTGCTACTGCACATGCTACTTTTTCTGGATTTCCCATACCAATTCGTTTTGGAACTAACTCACCAATAATTAATGATAAGTAAGTCGAAAGTCCTACAACAACGATAAGACTTAGCTCATTACTGAAAGAAGCAAGAACATCAATTTGTTCAATATAAACAGCTAGCTGGCTTGCAATGGTTGCACCACCAAATGCACCTGTAATTACCCCAATTAAAGTGATTCCGATTTGAATAGTCGACAATAATTGATTTGGGTCATCCGCTAATTTCAAAGCATAACTAGCACTGGAATTTCCTTCATCACGCAATTTTTCTAGTCTATTCTTCTTAGATGTAACAATTGAAATTTCGGTCATAGCAAATATACCATTTGCCACGATAAGTATTAACAAAATTACAATTGAGGTCCAAATGCTGTCCAAAAAAATCTTCACCGTTCCTTAATTAAATTTTTCAATTAATATAACGTATACTTTACACCATAGTCTATTTCCCTATTATGCTCAAAACAAGATAATACATTACCATATATATATCATCTAAATGTATCTTTCACAGACTTATTTTATATATTTTTTAAAAATATAGCCTTTTTAGCAGCTTAAAATAAGACTGTCCATATAGCTGGCTATCATCTGAGTATCCATTAATCCTACTGAATCAATTTGATTTCACAGGCTTGGAGGTTAGTTACATTCTGAAATACTCATCCCAACTCACCTATAAAAATCATCATTCTCCGCTTCAAATTCTTTTGTTTCAATTACTTGTTTATACCAGTAAGCGGATTTCTTAAGTGCTCGATTTCGGTTATCGTCTAAATTAATTTCAACTAAACCATAGCGGTTTTTGAATGCGTTCATTGGTGATACATTGTCGGTGAATGCCCATAGCATATAGCCTTTACAGTTGGCTCCTTCTTCGATTGCCTTTAAGAGCCATTTTAAGTGCTCGCTTATAAACTCAATTCGGTAATCATCCTGAATGATTTGTTCTTCATTCTTAAATCTGCCTTCATTTTCTACACCCATTCCATTTTCAGCAATAAACCATTCAATGTTTCCGTACTCTTCTTTTAATCTGACCGCCATATCAAACATAATTTGCGGGTAGATTTCCCAGCCTCGATACGGGTTCATTTTCTTACCTACTAGCTCGTGTTTTTCATAATAGTATTCAGGGTGGAAAGGTGTTTCTGCATTCCATGCAGTTGTGCGTGCTTTGACACGGTGTGGGAAATATAGATTAATACCTACATAATCAATCGTATTTTCCTTAATGAGCTGCAACTCTTCAGAGGTGTGTTCAAAAGTAATATTATGTTTTTCCATTAACTCAAATAATTCCTGTGGATACTCACCCTTAATGGCTGGATCTAAGAATACACGATTGAAGAACAGGTCATACATTCTAGCTGCTTTTTGGTCGTGTTCAGAGGATGAACGAGCATAGGTAACTTCTGGGTTAAGGATGGTCCCAATTTTGGCTCCTGTTTGATTCTTTAATCCCATTTCCTTAAATAACTTCACTACTTTAGCAGTAGCAAGCCCTTTATTATAGTTCCACTGCATCCATTTTTTTGTGTTCTGTTCATATGGCCACCGAATCGCATCTAAGTATATGCGTGTTTGGACTACAACTGGCTCATTAAATACGAACCAGTGTTTCACACGATTCCCATAACGTTCAAATACCTTCTCCGCATACTTTACAAATAATTCAACCACATGCTTTGAACCCCAGCCGCCGTATTTTTCAAATAAATAAGCAGGCAATTCATAGTGCTCCAGACAGATCATTGGCTCTACGCCATTTCTAATTAATTCATCAATAACGTTTCCGACAAAGCTTGCGTATTCTTCATCCACAACAGCATTCTCATAATCCACTAAAAAACGAGACCAATTGATTGATGTTCTAAAATGGGTAAGACCAATTTCCTTCATATAACTGATATCTTCTTTATAGCGATTGTAGAAATCAGTTGCAGAAGCAGGTCCATATCCGTTATGCCAAACATTCTTATTCTTTTTATACCATAGGTCTAAGTATGAATCCTGAAACTCTTTTTTGTCGGTCCAGCCTTCAGTTTGCCATGCAGAAGATGATGCTCCTAAAATAAAGTCCTTTGGTAGCTTCAACGTTATTTTTTCCATCTATTATTATCTCTCCCCAGTTTTTCTATCTTGCAGGTTTCTAAATTTCCGATAGTCCGTCGCAGTCATTCCTGTCAGTTTTTTAAACACTCCCACGAAATACTTATATTCATGGAATCCTACTTGTTCGGATATTTCGTTTACCTTAAAAGGAGTCTCCGCAAGTAAGATCTTTGCTTCATCCACTCTTAATTGGTTAACGTATTCATTGAAATTAACGCTTGTTTTCTGCTTGAATAGAGAACTGAAATAATTGGGGGTTATATTAAGGACCTCCGCTACTTCATGAACTCTAATATTCGTTCTGTAGTATTCATGTATGTATTCCTTCGCGTGATTGATTAACAAATCCTGTTTGTCAAAATTCTTCAGTTCAGATTGATATTTACGAATGGAGGAAAGGTCCAGATAAAAAAGTTCTTTCAATAATTCGTATGAGTTATATTCATGAACATTTATGCTGTCGCTGTAATAAAGATCCCATTTCCTTACCTGTTTCCCACTCAGAGACTTATAGTGATCCAAAATTTTATTAATTAGCTCTCTGCAAACCTGAACAGCTTCATCCAGGAAAAATTCATGTGTTGTAAAGTATCCGAATAATTCATTTGTAAAAGTATGTAGGTCCAAATCCTTCATCTGGATAATAGCATCTATTAATTGCTCTTCAAGTTTAGTAGGATACGATTGAACGGTATCCCGTCTCAATTGATCTGAAACTACGAGGCTATTACTCTCTGTGAAAGCCAAATAACTTCCTTTATTTAGTAGTTCTGTTAGTACATCCTTGAAATCTTCAACAGGAATCCACTCATCATTCCAAACAAATTGTAGAGTAAATCCATCAGTTCGAATCAAGCTTTGCCGGATATCCGACGTCACTTTCCGACCATCTTCATTATGAACACAGGTGACTAATATATTTTTTTCCGTAAAGAACGAATAAGAGGTAAGTCCATATTCTCGCAGTTTCCTCTCAATGCTTTTCTCCCATCCACCTAAAAACGCTTCATATTCACCTTCTGAAAAACTATACATTTTTCGCATATAATTTTTATGCATACTAATAAATGGATAAATCATGAAGCTGTTGTAATGGTCTGATTTAGCAGGTGCAGACCTCTGTAAATTTGTTACTTGTTGGAGAATTGCATTTTTCAATCCTATTTTGTCCCGTTCTTTTTTTTGCTGCCGCTTTTGATTCATTTCGTTCGTTATCTCTTTAACATTTTCCATGAGCTCATTAATATCAACCGGTTTAAGAAAATAATTATCTACACCCAATTTTATAGCTTGCTGGGCATACTCAAATTCTTCAAATCCACTAAGAATAATCGTCCGAATCTGAGGGTAATTTTCATACAGAAAACGCGCCAGCTGCAAACCATCCATTTTTGGCATCCTTATATCTGTAATAACAATATCAATTTCGCCATATTGTATGACCTTCTCGATGGCATCTTCACCATCATGTGCTGTGTCTACTACTTCGACGTCGATGGTCTCCCAGGGAATCGTTAAACGCAGACCACGGGAAATAATAGGTTCATCATCCACTATTAACATTTTAAAAGTCACGAGTGTTCACCTGATTTCTCCACGTTTATGGGCTGCCAAAGTAGTGGCAGGATTAGCCTTACCAATGCTCCGGATTCAGCTTCTAACACCAGCAAACCATAAGGTTCTCCAAACGCAATCTCTAAACGTTCCTTTAGGTTTTTCATTGCATAACCTGTATCTTGCGTACCTTCTTCGAACCCCCTACCATTATCAATCACATCTATCCATAACTGATTTTCCGCCTGATAACAGCGAATGGTAATGATTCCTTGTCTGGGTAATTCTTTAAAACCGTGCTGGATGCAATTTTCAACTAGTGGCTGCATTAATTGCTTCATTATGTAAGAGCGTTTGATTTGTTCATCAATAAAAATGTAAAAAGACAGACGTTCTCCTAAGCGGCTTTTCTGTATTTCTAAATAGGATTCAATATAGGCTATTTCCTCCTCTATTGTAACCCACATTTTACCATTATTTAAATTCATACGGAACACTTTTGAAAGCTGTTCAATTTGCTGACCTGTTTCCATCGCATTTTCAAGGCGTGCGGTCCATCGAATCATGTCCAATGTATTGTAAAGAAAATGTGGATCAATTTGATTCTGGAGTGACTTTAATTCAGATTCCTTTTGTTTAATAGTCAGTTTGTATTCTGTATCAATATGTCTTTGGATTGTTTTGACCATTTTATTAAATTGCTTCCCCAGTTGACCAATTTCATCATTTGTTGAAACGCCCACATTCGCAGAGAAGTCCCCTTTCTCAAGCTGGTGTGTTTGGCCAGTTAATTCAATTACTCTTTTTATATTAGAGCGATAAAATCCATAAAAAGCGATGATTCCACATACGAGAAGAAGAAAAATCATATTACGAATCGAATTTCGAACGGTATATAGTTCCTTGACCAGGTGCTCCTCATTTACAATCACGATAGATGTCCAATTTGTCCCACTCAGCTTTTTTTTAACAGCTTTGTAGGTATGATTGTTTTTTGTAAAATCATAAGCTAGGTTTTCACTATGATTGACCCAATCGATAAAGGCAGGATCATTGTATTTTTTTCCTAGTAACTCTTGATTAGAATGAAGAATAACTTCACCTGACTTTGACATGACCAGGTAATTTCCTTGTTTCACTTCTAAATTTTTCTTGATTTTTTCCTGATCGAGACGGATTCTTACGATGCCAATTGGTTGATTAATCTTATTTAAGTCGTTAATGACTCTAGAAAGGCTGATAACATATTTTTTTCCGTCCCATCCACTGGTAACCCCATAGGTATCACTCCAAATTGAAGATCCTTTTCCATCTATAGCAGCCTGATCTAACTTATCCTCGTTTCCGAAAACAGGTTCACCAAATGCCAGCTCCTCGCCATTTCCTCCTTTTAACAAGATGGAGGATATATACTCATTTGACATCAATTGAAAAGTAAAATAGCCTTTTATCCCGTCCATACTACTTTTATCCGCAAGAGGAATTTCATCCGTATTTTTAAAAAATGCTCGGAAGTCCTCGCTGTAAATCATATAGGAAGACATACTTTCAACATCGCGCATAATGGACAAAAGGCTTTGTTCATCTTTTTCCAGCATTTCTATGATATCCTCTTCCAACTTACTTTTAAGTACTTCCGTTGTTTGGTAGTAAATGAGTATTCCATAGCATACTGTTGGAAGTGTTATGAAAACAAGGAATATAATCATAAACTTCTTTTTTAAGCCCCAATTTCGAATCATTTTCATCTACCCTTTTACCGCACCAGCTGTCATACCTTTAACAATATTCTTTTCAAAAATCATGTAAAAAATGACAATTGGAATCAAAGACATCGTTAAACCAGCCATTTGTGCACCATAGTCGGTTGTAAATTGACCTGCAAAGTTTGCTAAACCAAGCGGCAATGTTTGAAGCTCTGGGTCATTAATTAAAACTAACGCAAATGAAAATTCATTCCAGTTGTAGATGAAATTAAGAATCACCGTTGTAGCGATTGCCGGACGTGACATAGGGAGAATGATGGACCAGAATATTCTAAAAACGCCGCATCCGTCCATGATGGCAGATTCTTCGATATCCTTAGGAAATCCCTTCATAAAGCTTGTGAGAATAAAGATCGTAATGGGTAAATGAAAAGCGATATACGGAAAGAGTAAGGTGATGGGTGTATTCAATAGTCCTAAATTTTTCATTAGAATAAACATGGGTACTAATGTGGCATGGATTGGTATTAATAATCCAAAGATGAAAAATCCATATAACCACTTGCTCATCTTGAAATCAAATCGAGATAAGAAATAAGATGCTAACGCCCCGATAAAAACGGTTAATACAGTCGCTGTTACAGTAATAAAAATACTATTCTTAAACAGGACACCCAAGTTAGCAATGTCCCAAGCAGCCGTATAGTTTTCTACTATAAATTTCTTAGGAAACCCAAATTGGTTTGTTGCAAACTCCTTTTCAGATTTAAAGGAGTTGATTGCCATCCAAATAATTGGATATGCATTAATGATTGCAAATATGATTAATGCTATATAGATGCTTAGTTTTTTAAAGCTTCTTTTCTTAGGTATTTCGTTTGTTTTCGCCATCTATACCCACCTCCTAAATCATTTTCTTTCCTAATACTTTGTTTACAATCGCAATTAAAATTAGACTAAAGAAGAAAATAAATACGGATACTGCACTACCATAACCATACTGTAATTTCGAAAATGTTTCATTAAACATATAGAGCGCCATAACATCCGTTGAATGTGCTGGACCACCATGTGTCATGACATAGATTAAATCAAATGTTTTCAAACTGCCTGCAATACAAAGCGTAATCGCCACTAGAATGGTCTCCCAAATCATTGGAATCGTAATCTTCCAGGTTGTTGCCCATTCCGATGCACCATCCATTTTAGCGGCTTCTAATACTTCAGTAGGTATATTTTGTAATGCGGCCAGAAAAATAATTAAGTATAGACCAACAAACTGCCAAACAACAACTACTAAGACAGATGCCATTGCCCACTTTGTATCTCCCAGCCAATTTTGTGCGAGTGAATCTAACCCAATTGATCGTAAAAATTCATTGATTAATCCATTACGGGAATTGAAAATCAAACTCCAGGTTAAGGAGATTACAACGGTTGATAAAACAACTGGCAGAAACCCAATTGTTCTAAATAATTTTGCACCCTTCAGTTTACGGTTTAATAAAAGGGCAAAAAATAAAGCAAGTGGAACTTGACCCAGCACAGAGACTAAGACTACGTATATATTATTTTTGACAGAGTTCCAAAATAGAGAATCCGCAAATAGCTTTTTAAAATTATCTAACCCTACGAAGGTCATTTCATTGAATCCGTTCCAATCCATGAGTGAATAATAGAAGGATTGGAGAATCGGATAAATGGCAAAAACAATATATAGTAAGAAAGCAGGCATTATACCTAGAATAAACGCCCCTTTAGTCTTATTAGTTAATTTCATTTTCTTCCCCCCTAAACATTCACAGGTTACTTGCATGAAGTAACCTGTGAAAGAACTTATAGACGATTATTTACTTTTATTTTCTTTCTGCATCTCTTCCGCTAATTGTTCAGGTGTTTTGTCACCTAAGGTAATAGATTGCAAGCCATTGTTAATAATATCTGTAAGTTCAGGAGTTAAGGTTGCATCATATACTGGCACTAATCCACCTTGAGCAAAGCTATTAGCATCCTGGAATATTTGTGGAATGCTGTCATCCATTTCAACAGTAGCCGGAACGATAATATTCGCTTTGATTAAGCCTTGGTATAATTCATCACCATAGTAGTATTTTAAGAATGTGAAAGCAGCCTCTTGCTCTTCTTTACTTAACTTGCTGTTAACGGCAATCCCCCCGCCAGCAGCACCAGCAATCTTGGCAGGATCCCCTTTACCACCTTCAAATGTAGGGAATGGAGCTACACCAATGTTATCAATATTTTCTACACTGTCTAAGATTGGCCCAAGTGCCCATGAACCAGCAAAGTGGAGCGCTGCAGTTCCTTTAATGAATTCATTTCGCGATTGAGCTTCATCAAGAGTATTCATATCCTCATTAAATGCCTTTAATTTTGTTAATTCGTCGATCACAGATAAGGCATTGATAAATTGAGGATCCTCAAAGCTGCCATCTCCGTTTAATGTATTCTCTAAGAAATCACTCCCAGTAAAGCGATCAGCAATTGTAGAGATGTAAACAGATTGCAATGGCCAAATTGCTTTGTTACCTAAAGAGATTGGAGTCGTTCCTTTATCATTAAGTGCTTTTACAAGTTTTTTTAAATCCTCATATGTTTTTGGAAACTCATCAAACCCTGCATCTTGAAGAATATCCTTATGATAGTAAATTAATCCTGTAATACTGATGTTTGAAGGGATTGCGTAATAATTATCATCTAACGCATAGTCTTGTAGAATGGCATCAGGAATGACTCCATCCCAGTTCTCAACGATTGGGTTTAATGGAAGAATCGCTCCGCCTTCAGCTAGAGGCTCTGTTCTCGCCCCGGGCCATACACGCATCATGTCAGGTAATTGGTTTCCAGCTGCTTGTGTTCTTAATTTAGTTTCATATTGGTCATGTGGTATGGCCTCTACCTTAACCTGAATATCATCGTGTTCTTTATTGAATTTAGAAATAATGTCTTTGTAAAGAGTATTTTCCGGCCGATCCTCAGTCCAGTCAGTCCAAAGCGTAAGCTCAATTGCCCCGTCCTTCGTGGATTGACCTGCTTTTTCATCATCATCGCTACACGCAGCTAAAGCTAGCACCGTCAGTAACCCCATTAGGACTAAACCTAATTTTTTCATCGTCTTTTCCCCCTTTATCATATAAATTAAAGCGCTTACAAAATTCATTATAACGCTTACCTACTGATTGAAATATCCTACAAACCTATAAAAACATCTAAAATTCTTGGGAAAGGTGGTTGGGATGTAATGGTTAAGTACAAGGACTGTTTCCTCTCACCTTTTTCAGTCTAAATTAGAAAGAGTGCTTGTACATCTTATGCAGCCGAGGGTCTATATACTCTTAAAAAGCGTTTTTCTGAGTTCTGTATTATTTCCAGTACTAATCTGTTGTTAAAGATAGATTATCTAGATCCTCGACCGAATTTATCTTTATATACTCCACACAAGAAGAGACAAAAATAGAGAAGTACTTTTATATAATTATTTTTATCAACGGAGGTATTTAAATGAAGAAATTATTAGTAGGTTGTACAAAATTTCCGAATATGAAAGCTGGACAGATTACTTCGCTTCCAATAGTAAAGAAAATGGTATGAAGCCACAGAATTATTAAAGGATTCTATTAGAAATATGGACGGTTATCCGCAAGTGCTGAAAAAACTAGTTTTGATAACAATAATATCGATTAAACAATTAGCACAGTCAGATAAATAACTTATAATATTAGTATAATACTGAGAGGTAAGGTGAATATATAGTGGACGAGAAAAAAAGATTAACCCACGATGCTATAATGAATGCCTTAGATTGGTCTTATGATAAAGCAATTAATGGCGGAATAGCTGGAATGGATACAGCCATAGAGTTAGCTGAAAGTTATTTACAAAAAAGTGGCACACTTGATCAAAAAGTTCAAAGTTTAATTAATTGGCAAAATACTAAAAGTGCCACAAGTGGCTTCTTAACAGGAGTAGGAGGACTTATTACTTTGCCAGTTGCTGTCCCTGCAAATATAACTAGTGTTATATTCGTACAAATGAGAATGGTAGCAGCTATTGCACATATGGGTGGATATGATCTAAAAGATGATCAGGTTAAAACTTTTGTTTATGTATGTTTAGCAGGAAACGGAGCTAAAGACATTCTTAAAAATACGGGTATTCAAATTGGTAGGAAGCTTGCAGTAACGGGTATAAAAAAAATACCTTTTGAGGTTATTAAAAAAATTAATCAAGCTGTAGGATTTCGTTTACTAACAAAGTTTGGAGAAAAAGGAGTCATTAATTTAAGTAAAATGGTTCCTGTAGCAGGTGGAATTATTGGAGGAACTGTAGATGCTTTTGCAACCAATACAATAGGTAACTTAGCCAAGAAGATGTTTATTCAAGAGCCTAAATCATATAATGATGACGAACCTGATATTATTGATATGTTGTAATAACCTTACCTTAATGTACATTTTAATGTTAGATAAATACTCGGTTTTCCGAGTAACGTATTCTACCTCCTTTCTCTAATATTCATCATACAGAGGTAATATAGTATGTATTTTTTATCTTCAATTATTACACTCTAGAATGCCAATGAATGACCTATTACCTTTCCATGGTATTCTTAATTTATAATTTGTTGAATGAACTCACCAATATAAACCTAAGCACGAGTATCCTAATATTTACAATTAGCATCTTCAATATTTTTAGGAACATGAAATATTAGCTCGATATCACGACCGTACTTAATATATTGTACATACTTAACGTTTTGAAAAGACAGATCAATAATAGGAATATCTTTTTACAAAAAAATACTCCTCCTAAGGTAGGCTGATTTTAAACAAATCAACTCTCTTAGGAGGAGTATATTAAACTTCTCAATTTCAACTATTTATATGAATCTGAGATGATACTGCGGATATAGTCTCTTGATAGATTTTTTTCCTAGTTGGATCTTCCAGGAAATGCATACTAATTAAATCGATGAGGTAAAGCGCGCTTAAATCAAGTCCGGTCGATAGATAGGCATTTCGAACGGGATGGACGGTCCATAGCACTTCATCCGATAATTTTGTTAGATATGTATTGTCATAAGCTGTCAGAGAAATTAATTTAACATCTTTTTTCTTTGCTTCATTAACGGATGAAATTAACTCCCAGGTTTGTCCAGAACGTGAAATGGCTAATAACAAATCCCCTTTTTTTAATAAGGTACTTCTAATAATCATTAAGTGTGGGTCAGTTACAGCTTCACTGGCAAAACCCATCCTACTCAATCGGTAATTTAATTCCTGTGCGGCAAGTCCCGAACTTCCTAGACCATAGATAAAGATTCGCTTAGCATTTGTAACTAATTTAAGTGCTTTCATTATCGATTTGCGACTGTTAAGACCCTGTATATCGCGGATTACATCCATATACTGACTTCTAATTTTGGAATCCATATCTTCTGCTTCTTCATGGTGCGTTTCTCTTGCTAAGTTCATTTTTAATTCCACGAAATTTTTACAGGATACTTTTCTACAGAATCGTGTAATCGTAGCAACGGATACATTCGTTTTTTCTGCTATTTCTTTAATCGTGCACTTGGAAGCTTCTGATGGCGAAGAAAGCAAATAATCAGCTAAGCCTTTTTCTTTATCGGAGAATGAAGAATATTTCGACTGAATTTCCTTCAAGAGCGTAACCATAGATGACTCCTTCCGCCTTTATTTTGATCAGCAACCCCTCTTTATTTTTTCAACAAAGCGACTTGTTATTTGCTGCGGCCGAGTAATTGCTCCTCCGACTACAACGGAGTAAGCCCCCAGGTCAAGTACCCTTCCCGCCATTTCAGGAGTGATAACATTTCCTTCAGCTATTACAGGGATTGAGACATTTTTTAAGACTGTTTTGATAAATTCAAAATCATTCTCATATAATTTACATCCTTTTGTCTCATTTGTATAGCCATAAAGGGTTGTGGATACACAATCAAAGCCCAATCGTTCCGCATTCATCGCATCTTCCAACGAGGAGATATCTGCCATCAACTGAACCACTGGATAATGCTCTTTTACATATGAAACTAGATCAGCTAATGTTTCTCTATTTGGACGTTCTCTTAGTGTTGCGTCCATCGCAATCATTTCACAGCCTGTCTCAATTAGTTCATCGACTTCTTGTTTTGTTGCTGTGATAAAGACTTCACTATTTGGATAATTTCGTTTTACAATTCCTACGACAGGTAAATCTACTTCTTTTTTAATGGCAATAATATCTGGCTTCGATTCTGCCCGAATACCCGCCGCTCCACCTTGCTTGGCAGCCAGAGCAAGTTTTGACATGATAAATGAGCTATGAAGAGGCTCACTCTCTTGGGCCTGACATGAAACAACAAGACCCTTTTTAATTTGTTCTAACATTTTTTATTCACCTACTATTTCTGTTTTTCTACCTTGATGATTTATAATCTGAACACGATTCTCATGGAGCAAATACATTTAACGAAACTTAGATAGTGGAGGTAGCTTAGCATTAGCGGAACGAAAAAACATAATACCGCTACGGCTCCACCTATTAACCTTTTAGGATTATTTAACGTTGTTTATCTCATTCTTTAAGATCTCTGCGAGGGCTCCATAAACGACTTGAACACCCTTGCCTTTCTTAAAGATTCCCTTTGCCTTCAGTTCATCTTTCCAAACGGAGTCTTCTGCAACCTTATCGATATCCTTGACGGTTACTCTTAATCTAGTTATACATGCATCGACATCCACTAGATTTTCTCTTCCACCTAAGGCTGTGATTACATCCTCGATATCAATGTCTTTTAGCAAAGCATCTTTCTTCGTATATAACTTATTCTCAGATTCCTCCCCACGACCTGGAGTTTTTAAATTCAATTTTAGAATAAGTGTTTTAAATACAAAGTAGTAGATGAGTGCTGTTGGAATTCCGAGAATGAGAATCCAAATGTAATTCGTTTTATCATTACCCTGTAATAGACCGAATAATGTAAAATCAATGATACCCCTTGAGAAAGTAACCCCTACCGATACATCTAAAGTATATAAAGCAGCATAGGAAATTCCCTCTAGAATGGCATGAATACCATAAAGTAATGGTGCTACAAAAAGGAATGTAAATTCGATTGGTTCAGTAATCCCTGTTAAGAAGGATGTTAAGGCAGCTGAAAATAGAATACCACCCACAATTTTCTTGTTTTTACTGTTAGCTGTATGATACATAGCAAGAGCGGCTGCTGGAAGACCGAACATCATTGGTAAGTATCCACCCGTGAAATACTTCGTTGCTTCAGCCGAGAATTTCGTAACAGTCGGATCAGCCAATTGTGCGAAGAAAATACTTTGTCCACCTTGTACGATTTTCCCTGCAACCTCTAATTCTCCACCAAGTGAGGTGTACCAGAATAATGGATAAATCGCATGATGAAGTCCAAAGATATTGAGAAGTCTCATCAGGGATCCATAGAAGAACATTCCGATTGGTCCTGTTCGTCCAAAGAATTCTGAGAAGGTGGAAATTCCAATGTGAACATATGGCCAAATAAATGGAATAATCACCCCTACTACACTGATTGCAAATACTGAAATAATCGGTATAAATCTTACTCCAGAGAAAAACGAAAGTGCTTCTGGAAGCTGCTTGTTGTAATATCTATTCGCTAAAAAGGCTACTAATATACCAACAATAATTCCACCAAGTACGCCGATTCTAACTGTAAAAATACCAAGCTCGTATCCATATACGTTTGCCTGCTTTGCTGCTTCAACTGGATCTAGACCCTGTGATAAGAAATAGTCTACCGTTGTCATCTCTGGTGTATGGCCCATGAAACCTAGAATGGTACCAACGATAACATGCATGACAAGAAAAGCGATTGCTGCCGATAAACCCGCTGCGCCTTTTTCCTGTAATGCTAACCCTGAAGCAATCCCGACAGCAAATATCAAAGGTAAGTTGGCAAAAACAATATTACCAATTGCAGACATGGTGCTTAAAATATAAAACAAGATCGTCCCTTCTCCTAGGATTCCTTCCAACCCATAGGTTTCTACCATAAGGGGATTTGTAAAAGCTGCCCCAATACCAAGCATGATCCCGGCTATTGGCAAAACAGCAATAGGAATCATAAAAGCTTTTCCTAAACGTTGCAGTTTTTCAAACATTCGTATCCCTCCATTTTCAATCAGATATAAAACCCTTCGACCAATCATTTATTACCTTTGAAAATAATTATCATAAATCACATTTTATGTAATTTATTATCTTCTATTATATGAGAGTACCAGATTAATATGCAAATAATTTTTAGAATTATTTTACTATACTGATAAAACTTATCTATTATTCAAATTTACCATGTACTAGCTATCTCTTTGGGAGATCATTATAACGATGAACTTACTATGAGATCATTAGATGTGCTGAGACAAAAGGATTTATATACCTGTTCCATTAACAGATTTGTTGATTCATTTTTTGTTAATGTATCAGAGGTGAAACTTATTATCAAAAGGCATCCCAATCTGAATTAGGCTAAATGGCCTAAAAAGAATATCCAACTCCCTAATTAGATGTTAAAGTGACAAGCCATGAATCCTTTCTTTTTAAGACGGCAATTGTCAATTTTTTTATTTAGAAATCTTAATCGTCCCTGCTTGATTCATAGATTATACTTCTCTCCTATTGTACGTATATAATGAATTTATTTAATTGTAATAATGTTTTCACCTTTTAACCTACGATTCACATTGACATGAACGTAAAGGGTTTTTATACTTAAATAAGTAATGTATACGCTTTCAGTGTAATTTCTGAAGGTTATTAAAAAAAAGGGGGTGATTATTAATAACTATTAACCGATTTCTGTATACTTAGTTTGTTCATTAGACGAATAAAGTAAAGGTGGGAAAAGAAATTGAATAAAAAATTATTCTCAATTTTTAGTGCTCTACTATTGTTTTCTGTATTTTTTTTGACAGCATGCAGCGGCGATGACAAAACTGCACCAGCGAATACTGACGATGTAAAAACTGCTGGTGCTGATATCAAAGATGCCACCGAGTTAACTTTTTGGACCTTTGCAGGAACACATGCTACCTTTTATGCCAATGCTGCCGAAAGATGGAATGAACAAAACCCTGATAAAGCTATCAAATTAACTGTTGAAAATTATCCATTTGACCAGATGCATAATAATTTATTGATGGCGTTGCAATCAGGTTCCGGCGCACCAGACATAGCTGATATCGAACTTGCTAAATTCCCTAATTTCCTAAAAGGCGATGTTCAATTAGAGCCTCTTAATGATCTGATTGAACCTGAGTTAGATAGTTTTATGGAAGAAAGGGTTAATATTTATGCGAAAGACGGAAAATTTTATGGAGCTCCAACCCACTTAGGCGCATCAGTCGTTTACTATAATACAGAAATCATGGATAAGGCTGGCGTGGATATTGATTCTATCAAGACTTGGGATGATTATGTAGAAGTTGGGAAAACAGTGGTAGAAAAGACTGGTAAGCCGATGACAACAATCGCAGACAATTGGTACGGAATATGGCCTTTTGTTGCTCAAAAAGGCTCTGACTTTTTTGACGAAAAAGGAAAGTTAACATTAGATAACAAAAAAAATGTGGAAACATTAGAATTTATCAATGACCTCGTTAACAAACATAAAATTGCCGAACTTGCTCCTGGCGGCCAGTACCACACCGAGGAATTCTATGGCTTCATGAATGATGGAGGGCAGGCATCCTTAGTCATTCCAATGTATTATATGAAGGATTTTACAACATACATGCCTGATCTTAAAGGTAAAATTCAAATCCGTCCTATGCCAAAATGGTCTGATTCAGACTATCAATCCGTCACAATGGGAGGAACAGGCACTGCTGTTACCAGTCAATCCAAACATATCGAATTGGCAAAAGAATTTTTATATTTTGCTAAGCTATCCAAAGAAGGAAATATTCAACTTTGGAAAGAATTAGGATTCGACCCTCCTCGTTGGGATGTATGGGAAGATCCTGCAATGAGAGAAGACAATGTTTATTATCAATATTTCCACAAAGATATTTTTGATGTCTTATTAAGTGTCAAAGATAATGTAGCAGGCATTCAGCTTTCTGAGTATACACCCGACGTTTTAACAGAAATCGATTCTAATATTATGCATAAAGTACTAAGGGAAAAATCTCAAACCCCAGAAGAAGCGTTAAAACAGTCAGCTGATACAATCAGGCAGAAAATAGGAAGTAAAGATTAAAATACACGAGATGATGAACGTGGTAAACCAGTCCATCATCTCTTATCTCCATAAGTAGGGAGGGCATAATATGTTTGATATAAATATGAAAAAGAGAGACAATCCTGCTCATTTGATGACTCCAAAAAAAGGAAACGGGCTTTTGAAATTTTTTAATTCAAAAAAAGTCGTACCATATGTTTTTGTCTTTCCATTCATTGTTTCCTTTACAATCCTTACCCTTTACCCAACAATCCAAGCCATTACTATGAGCTTTCAGAGAATATTGCCGGGAAATATTGAATTTATAGGATTGCAAAACTATTCAAGAATCTTTAATGATACATTTTACAAGGCTTTAATTAATTCCACCATTTATATGCTCCTGACAGTGTTAATTTTAATTACGATACCCATTCTTTTGGCGTTATTATTAGATTCTAAGTTAGTTAGATTTAAAACCTTCTTCCGTTCAGCACTCTTTATTCCTGCATTAACCTCCATCATAGTGGCGGGTGTCATTTTCAGGCTAGTTTTTTCAGAATCAGAGCAAGCGATTGCGAACCAAATTATAGGGTTCTTTGGTTTTGAACCTGTTCAATGGCAATTTACTGCCTGGTCAGGAATGTTTTTAATGGTGATGATGGCTTCTTGGCGATGGATGGGAGTCAATGTATTATACTTTTTGGCTGGACTGCAGAATATCCCTAAGGAATTATATGAATCTGCTGAAATAGATGGAGCTAATATGTATCAGAAATTTAGACATGTTACTCTACCATTCCTAAAGCCTATCATTATTTTTGTGACCACCATAAGTATAATCGGAGGTTTCCGAGTGTTTGAAGAAAGTTATGTTATTTGGCAAGGAAATTCACCCGGTAATATTGGGCTGACTCTTGTTGGATTATTGTATCAGCAAGGCATACAACAAAATGACATGGGCTTTGGTGCTGCAATTGGCGTCATACTATTGCTTCTCATCTTTGTTGTAAGTATCTTCTACTTGCTGTTAACAGGTGCATTTAAACGAGGTGATGAGTAGGATGAATAAGAATAGAACCTTAATTAAATTGATTGTAAATTTATTTTTTATCATTGTGGCGTTTATTGCATTGTTCCCTTTATTAAGCCTGATTATCTCATCTTTTCGCCCTTCTTCCGAATTAATGAGAAACGGGATATCATTTTCAATTAACTGGAGCCAGCTCTCTCTAGCAAATTACACACATATTTTCACTGAATCTCCGGCATATTGGAAATGGTATGGAAATAGTTTGGTGATATCTTCCTTGACCATTGTATTCTCTCTTTTCTTTTCATCGATGGTTGGTTACGCACTCGCTGTTTATAACTTTAAAGGAAGAAATGTGCTTTTCCTGTTTGTACTGGTGATCATTATGATTCCGTTTGAAGTTTTAATGCTACCGCTATATCAACTGATGATTGATATAAATTTAATAAATACGTATACAGGAGTCATGCTGCCGCTGATTGTAGCACCGACTGCCGTATTTTTCTTTAGGCAATATGCACTTGGCCTACCTGCCGAATTGATGGACTCTGCTAGAATTGATGGATGTACAGAATATGGGATATTCTTCAAAATCATGGCTCCATTAATGCTGCCCTCCTTCTCTGCTATGGCGATTCTGCAGGGATTAAACAGTTGGAATAATTTCTTGTGGCCATTACTTGTGATCCGTTCTAATGATTTGTTTACATTGCCAATTGGATTAGCCACCTTATTAACTCCTTATGGAAACAACTATGATACATTAATTGCCGGTGCTGTTATGACCATTATCCCAATCATTGTTCTCTTTATCTTCTTCCAACGGTATTTTGTTGCTGGATTAACTTCTGGGAGTGTAAAAGGATGAACGGATGTACTAGTGAACGAGGGGTGTCCTTATCATGAGTGGCCAACGCATTGTAAATTCTCTAGACAAAATCTTTACTTGGATTATGAGGTTAGCAGCCATTAATGCATTATGGTTTTTGTTTACACTGAAGGGCCTAATAATTTGCGGGATTTTTCCAGCTACACTATCGGCTTTAAAGATTTTCAGAAAATGGAGACTGGGCAATACAGATTTTCATATTTGGAATACATTTAAGCACGAATATCGCAAGGAATTTGCAAAATCTAACACAATAGGCTGGATACTGGCTATGGCAGGGATGATTCTATACCTTAATTATCTGGCCATTCAAAGTATGAGCAACGTCAATATTATTTTCCATGCGGCGTTTTATTTGCTAATTTTCTTCTATATCAATCTAGTCATATGGTCTTTCCCACAGTTAGCTCATTATGATGGGAAAATTACACACTTTTTCAGGAATGCTATCATTATTGGATTTGGGCGCATTCACTATACGATTGCTGTCATGGTTTACTTTTTTGCCGTGTTATATATTTCATTAAAATTCCCAGGCTTTCTTCCCTTTTTCACTATAAGTACTGCAGCTTTTGGATGGATATGGATATCTATGGATTTGTTTCAAAAAAATGATAAAAAAATGAATAACCAAATGATTACTGGAGAGGTGAGCTAAATGACTTTAAATATGAAAAAAGCCAAAATGACCCTCGATAAGTCATTTAAAATATCCGAGATTGACCCGAGGATATACGGCTCTTTTATCGAACAATTAGGCCGCGCCGTGTATGGCGGCATTTATGATCCTTCAAATGCCACGGCTGATGAGTATGGGTTTCGTCAGGATGTAATCGAACTGGTGAAAGAATTACAGGTACCTATTATTCGTTATCCTGGCGGCAATATGGTTTCAGCCTATAACTGGGAAGATGGAGTCGGCCCTAAAGATTTAAGACCTAAGCGATTGGAACTGGCTTGGAGATCCCTGGAGACGAATGAGGTTGGCACCAATGAATTTGCCACATGGGCTAAAAAAGTCAATGCCGAAGTTATGATGGCAGTGAATCTTGGAACACGAGGGATTGATGCTGCACGAAATTTAGTCGAGTATTGCAACCATCCGGGTGGAACGTATTGGAGCGACCTAAGAAGAGAGCACGGGTTCCAGGATCCACATCAGATAAAAGTATGGTGTTTAGGAAATGAAATGGATGGTCCTTGGCAAATTGGCATGAAGACCGCCTTTGAATACGGACACCTAGCTGCTGAAACGGCAAAAGCGATGAAACTAGTCGATCCCTCCATTGAATTAGTCAGCTGCGGAAGTTCAGGTTCAGGCATGGCAACATTCCCTGAATGGGAAGCTGAAACGCTTGATCATACATATGAATATGCTGATTATATTTCTCTCCATCAATATTATGGGAATGGAGAGAATGATACGGCAAACTATTTAGCTCGCACATTGGATATGGACAATTTTATTAAAACAGTTATCGCAACGTGTGATTATATAAAAGCTAAGAAACGCTCCAAGAAAACGATGTATTTAAGTTTTGATGAATGGAATGTATGGTTTCACTCCAATGACCAGGACAAGCAAGTCGAGCCTTGGTCCACGGCTCCTCCACTATTGGAGGATATCTATACGTTTGAAGATGCACTGCTTGTAGGCAGCATGCTCAATACGTTGCTAAAACATTCCGATCGAGTAAAAATAGCTTGCATGGCACAATTAGTGAATGTCATTGCGCCAATCATGACGGAGACAGGAGGCGGCATTTGGAAACAAACAATCTTCTATCCATACTATTATACTTCCGTATATGGACGAGGAGTTGCCCTTCATTCGATTGTTGATTCTCCAAAGTATGATAGCAAGGACTTTACAGATGTACCTTATTTGGACCAGTCTGTTGTTTACAACGAAGAAAATGAAGAATTAGTTATTTTTGCCGTCAACCGCAATCTGGACCATCCATTATTCGTCGATGTGGATATCCGCTCATTTGAAGGTTATCAACTTATTGAACATGTTGTGCTCCAGAATGAAAACCCTAAAGCAATTAATACAATAAGAAATGAGCAGGTAAAACCTCATACAAGCGATCAATCCTATATTAATGACGGCACTTTAGTAGCTGTACTGCCAAAGATGTCATGGAATATGATTCGTCTTCAGCTACAATATGCAGATTGACCAATAAGACAATAATAAAGGTCCAGATGGCGTAAAGTCCATCTGGACCTTTATTTGGTATGAGGATGTAGCTCACTTTCAATACATGGACAGCAGTTAACAATCTTTCATACTCCCTAAAGAGTTGGTACGACCTGAAAAATTTATTATATACATTATCTTTTAACATATCGTATCCTCTATCTAACACATATTGATGATTAATATGGACATAATCTTTAATCTCAATTGGTTCTATTGTTTCATACATTTGCTTTATTGTTATATTATTATTAGCTTCCTCAATGTCTTTTACTTTAATTAAATCATTTGCATATAAATGTAAAGAATCAGTAAAATGCCGCTGAAATTGAAATTTGAACCACTTATGGAAATCAAGAATATTCACTCCCGTACTATTCAATAGATTCCAGTAAAGAAACACAAACTATACAAATAAACACCAGATGTTTATTTTCCATCTGGTGTTGTTTAAAATATATTTTATTTCTCTAATTTGATTTATTTTTTTACTGCAGGTGGTCCAAATAATCCGCGCTGAAAATCTCGGAACGCCTCCCTGATTTCTTCCTGTGTATTCATTACAAATGGTCCACCAAGAGCTATTTCTTCCCGGATAGGAACGCCTGAATAAATCAATACTTTGGAACGAGATAATGCTTTTATTTTTAATTCACTTGAGTTAGAATCTGAGCCTTCCTCATTAAAGGATAGGGTAGCTGTCCCTGTTTTAGCTATCTTTGTCTTACTTTCTCCGTACTGCATCTCCCCTGCCAACATATACAAGAATGCATTATGATTTTCAGGCAAAACATGTGTGTATTCAGCCCCTTCACGGAGGCTGATTTCTGTCATCGTAATAGGAACCAGACTATTCATAGGTCCTGTTACCCCTGCAATATCACCTGAGTAAACTCGAATGTATCCCCCTTCAACGTTCACAACAGGAGCATCTTCTACATAGATGTTTTGATAACTTGTTTCTGTATGTTTCAAACTTTTGGGCAGATTCAGCCACAGCTGTAAGGTATGAATAAGATCATCGTCAAAAGCCTCTTCCGCATGCCTGGCTGCCCAACCGGCATTCATGTATTGGGCATCACCAGCATCCAAAATACTATACCCTCCAGCATTATCTATATGTTCAAGCCTTCCATCAATAACATACGTTATAGTTTGAAAGCCTCTGTGGGGATGGTCGGAGAAGGTTCCACGTTTAAACCAGTCTTCAGCCATTAGAATAAACGGGGAAAATTCCTCATTCCTCTCAGGATTTAAAACCATTCCTTGTTGAACATGAGGGTAACCATCTTTATTGTATTTTGGATACCAAAAATCTTTTACTTCTCTCTGAAATGTTGATTCATTAGACATTTCAATACCTCCTCTTGGACTTTTAAACATATGAATAAATTCATTTTCGTGCAGCTTTAACTACTTTACTTAATTTCTACTGAGTTTCTTTTTAGCTCTTATTAGGAACTTTCCAATTAAATGTTCAGGCTGTTCCCCCCATAGCATAAATTGGAATTCCTCAAAGAAGTCATCAACGATCATTTCAATATTCCCTACAGTTTCTTTTGAAAGGCATTTGGTTCTTGATTTAAAACCCTTTGAACGATCCCTTGTATTCTGTGATTGTTTCTTCACCATATACTTTTACTGTAAACTCTTCTTTTATTTCGTAATCCAGTAACTATTTCCCTTGTTGATATCCCACTATCTTACCATTAACATATTACCATAATATTCCGATTCATCATTGGAAAATAACAGATAATCCCTATTTAAATTAGTGAGTACTCAACCACCGTCCCATACTTACCCTACCATTTGAAATTACTAGTTTCATACGTTTGTTACAGAGGCTCTATTGATTTCATGAATAGGGCTTTATTTTTTTCTAATGATGAAATAAAAATAGACCCTACATGTGTAGGGTCTATCTATTAGCTGTTATTAAGCTTTTTGAACGTTTGTAGCTTGTGGGCCACGTTGTCCTTGTTCTACTTCAAAAGTAACACTTTGACCTTCGTCTAAAGATTTGAAGCCTTCGCTTTGGATTGCTGAGAAATGTACGAATACGTCTTCTCCGCCTTCACGTTCGATAAATCCAAAACCTTTATCTGCATTAAACCATTTCACTTTACCTTGTTCCATAATTGTTGCCTCCTAGTGTGTTTCCACACAATGTATTACTATCCTTGCTCAAAAACCTTAGACGAAAATCAAAATCGCTTCTCAATCTGAAAACGAACAAAAATAATTCTTCTTTAGAATAACATACATATCTTATAATAGCAAATTATTAGACTTTTACCCTCCAATAACCCACGTACATTGTCACTTATCTACTTCAAAAGATACTATACTTAATTGAACATATCAAAAAACTGCATTAGTATTCTGAAACATATTCCTTTAATGAAGGTAACATATCACTTTGAATTTTATTTTACAGTCAAAAAACCTTTATAAAAGTAAAACAAGGTAAATCATTAGATTTACCCTGCCCTCTTTATTCTTATACTGGTAAGCTTAAATCATTTTCTTTAATCTTACCTTTTTTCTTTAATAGATAATAAGTGCCATATGCAATACCTGCAGGTAATATTATATAAGTAATCAACATCGCTGGAATGATATATCCCAGATTATTTGTAGTTAATAGTTGAATAGGAGCCACAAATGAACTTAAACCCATACCTGCAATTTCTTTGGGAGCTTCTATACTAAATACTAAAGCTGACACCGGACCTGCAACGGCACTTGCTAATAATGTCGGTAGCAGGATATATGGATTCTTTGTTATATTGGGCAATTGTACTTTTGGCGTACAAATCCCTTGAGCTAGTATACCTCCCAACTGATTTTCTTTTGCTGAGATAACAGAAAATCCAACAAAGTGAGCAGCACAACCTGCTAGGGCGGCTCCACCTGCGATACCTGACAATTCAAGTGCTATAGCTAATGCGACGGAGGATGCTGGAGATACTAGGAATAATCCCCAAACTACTGCCAAAACGATTGAAGCGATCAAAGGACTACCGGCTGTTGATGTTTTAATAAACGCACCAACGGATGTTAAAATAGGTGCTATTACTGTTGAAAGCTGTATTCCAACAAATCCAGAGATTAATATGGTTGCAAATGGAACTAACATCATATCAAGCGGTGTTTTGCCGCTCAATCTTTTTCCAATAAAGGTTGCTAATGTTGCGGTTATTAAAGCACCAATAGGTTCTCCTGATTTAATCAACATACCCGCCTCGGTAATACTAATAGCGCCTGCTCCCAATGCTGCTGCTATAGCTGCAGAGAAAACCACTAACCCATTCGCACCTAACATAATTGCAATACCTACCCCGATTGCTGGTGCCATTAACCCTGTAGCTATTGAGCCAATTTCAATCATCCATGCCAAATCCAAAATGGAACCTATATTTTTTATTAATAGTCCGATACCCAGCGTAACGAAAATACCTTGTGCAATACCAGTTGAAGCATTAAATATTCTAGGCATTATATATTCTTTTTTCATCTGTCATTCCTCCTGTTGTTAAAAGCCAATGCTTCTCATGTATTCACGTAGTATTTCATTCGATTGATCAAATTTTTCTTTTTCTGTGCTAGTTAGGTTTAACTCAACTACTTCTTTAATACCTTCTCTTGTAATGATAGAAGGCACTCCAGTACAGATATCTTTATATCCATATTCGCCATCAAGAATAGTAGAAAGTGCGACAATTTTATGAGAATCATTAAATATTTCTTTAGTGATAGATGCCAGAGCTGATCCGATACCGTAGTAGGTGGTTCCTTTTCTTTCTAGTATCTCAAACCCTACTCTTTTCACTTTTTGCAATAATAAACCTAAATCGATTTCCCCAATTTCTTCTTTTCCTTCTTCTAAAATTTGTAGAAGTGGTTTCCCCCCAACAGTCATGTGGGACCAAGCGGCAAATTGAGAGTCTCCATGTTCACCCATTGTATAACCATTAATACTTCTTGGATCAACATGTAAAATTTCAGATAAATAATTTTTCAATCTTGAAGAGTCTAATGAAGTTCCAGTACCAATTACTCTATTTCTCGGAAGACCAGATAATTTCCATACCATATAGGTCATAATATCAACTGGATTGGATGCTATCAAAAAGATACCGTCAAACCCACTTTCCATTACTTCCGAAACAATAGACTTCATAATCCCTGCACTGATTTCCAATGTATCTAGTCGTGTCTGACCTTTTTTAGGAGGAGGGCCAGCAGTTATGATAACGATATCTGCATCTTCGCAATCAGAGTAGGAACCCGCAGTAATTTTCGTTCGGCTTGGCAAAAAGTCGATGCAGTGTAATAAATCCCAAACTTCGCCCTTTGCTCTTTCATGGTTAATGTCAATCATAATTAATTCATCGCATATTCCTTGATTAATTAAACTATAGGCTGCACTTGAGCCAACCAAACCAGTTCCTACCATTGCTACTTTTTTTAGATTTCTCAAATTACTCACTCCTCTAAGATGTGAACTATGTGAATTATTTCACATAACATATTATCAATATAGCTTCTTATATTTTCATAGTCAAGAAAATTGTGGTATTTTTCACTAAATATACATTTATTACATTTAAAAAGTTAACTTTACTTTTTTTGAATATACTTGAATTGGAAATTAAACTATGGATGGCACTTTTGCTTTTTTTGTATATCCCTTTAATGAGTTTAAGGGATATAAACCGATATTCATTTGCTTCTTCAAAAATTATTCTTGGAAAAAGTGACCCCCAATCAACTTAAAGTAAAGGAGTAAAAAAAAGAACCTCATTACCTTAATGAGGATTCTTCCTGAATGAAATTTCATTTAATTATTTACTTTAGCTATATTACATACCAGTCAATCTTTCTTTTACACCTGTTTCTCCAATGCACTTTTAGCAAGTAAGGTCAACGTTGAATCATCCATAGGAGGATTATGCAGACCAGCTCGAACATCACGATAATATCTTTGCATTGGATTTTTCCGTTGCAGGCTTTGTGCACCGACTATTCGCATGGCCGTATCGACAATCGAGATTGCTTGATTGGTTATTGCTGTTTTAACAGCTGCCAATTCAGGGCCCATTTGTTCACGTTTTTCAGGATATTGCTCCCATCTTTGAGCAACAGAATATAAAAAGCTCCTTGACTGCATCAGTTCAAGCTCCATTTGTCCAATCTTTGCCTGAATATGCGGCAGTTCAGAGATTGTGCCCTTTAGACTGTTTGGAGAATACGTTTTTGCAAACTGAATCGCATAGTTACGTGCTCCCAGTGCAATGCCGATATAACATGCAGGTATATGTAAAAGCCAGCCTGATGCTTTTCTAGCAGATGCTCTTTCCACAAAATCTTCCTCATGAAGCACTACATTTTCCATAAGTAAATCATGGCTGCCAGTCCCCTGCATGGAAATCATATCCCAAGTTTCCTCAATACTTACACCGCTCTGGTTTTTGTATACTTTAAACCAACCAATCGTTTCCTCGTCAGGAATCCAGGCACTGACAAGAAAAATATCCAAAGCCGGAGCCAGTGATGTGTACGTTTTTCTTCCGTTAAGGATCCATTTATCTCCGTCTCTAAGAGCAATTGTCTCTGGCCTGCCTCCCCTTGTTGGGCTCCCTGTCGCCGGTTCGGAAGCGGCACGGTTAACCAAAGCTCCATCAGCGATTTCTTTAAATAGTTTCTTTTTATTTTCTTCTGTCCATGTTTGATTTTCTAAGAGCTCTAGGATCACCATATTATGCCACCCAATTGCAAGTGATGTTGAACCGCAATGCTGGGCGATGATCTCCTGGCCAAGCAAAAAAGTCGTTAACCCTTCCCCTGCTCCTCCAAATTCCTGTGGCAAGGTTAAGGTTGTATACTTTATTTTTTTCAAATCGGCAATATTCTCAGCTGGGAATGTGCGTTCCTCGTCATATTTTTGTGCTCTTACAGAAAACTCTTTTGCTACGTCTTTTAATTGCTGCAAAATAGTTTCTTGTTGCTTTGTTAAATATTCCTCCATGTTGCCAGCTCCCTTATCAAAAAAACTATTCTGGGTTGAATAGTATGGTTTATATGTTTATCATATCACTTTGCAACTTCTATACCCATTGCCAAACTATAATTATTCCCTTTTCCCTGAGCAAAACGTCTACACAAAAAATCTTAACGTGCATTAACTAATTATAAAGAGAGGGGAGACTACAATTGAGTAAAGAAAGTGATAAAGATTTTTTTGATTATGCTTCTGATCTGATTGGTGAACAAGTCCAGGTTATTACAGTTGAAGGTTCATTTTACGGGGAGCTAAAGGCATTAAAGAGCGACTTTTTGCTGCTGCTGACTACTAATAGAGGTCAAACCAGTATTATAGCCATTCGTTTCAAGAAAATAATTGGCATTTCAAGAAACCTATACACGGAAAGAAGACGGCCACTATTTTTCGGTCAACAATGGAACCAAGAGCATGATCATCAAAACAACCAGCATGATGATCATGAAGAACTTCATCATGAACATACGGCAGACAATGATCATGATGAGCATAATTTTCATGATGAAAAGTAATTTAGAAGAAATAAGGACTCTGCTTTTACCTCAGAGAGTCCTTCCTTTGTTTTACTAATTGCTTTAGAGCAGATTTTAAATCCGGATAGATAAATGAGTATCCTGCTTCGGTTAATTTTTTGGGTAACACCTTTTGCCCTTGCAGTATTAGCATACTCATTTCTCCAAGAGCTGTCTTCATGAAAATAGATGGAATGGTCGTCCAATGCGGTTTATTAAGTACCTCACCCAAGGTTTTACCGAAATCCTTCATTCTCATTGGATTCGGAGCAGTAAAATTAACCGGGCCATTTATTTGGTTGTTTCGGATACAGAATAAAATTGCATTTGCTACGTCCTCAACATGAATCCACGAATACCATTGTCGGCCTGAACCTAAATTACCTCCGACAAATAGCTTATAGGGCAAATTCAACTTTGGAAAAGCCCCTTCTTTGGCACCAAGAATGAGGCCAAAACGGGCAAATACGACTCGTATCCCAAAATCCGCCAACTTTTGTGCACCCTGTTCCCACTGAACAACGGTTTCCGCTAAAAAATTGTCACCTGCTTGCTCCCAGTCCTCATGATAGGTTTGTTCTAGAGATGGCTCATAATAACCAATAGCACTTGCATTGATTAAAATGCGAGGTTTATGGTCAAGTTTTTCTATTATCCTATAGATCTCATTTGTTGCATTTATACGGCTATTTAAAATTTGCTTTTTTCTTTTCTCCGTCCAACGACCAGAATTCAGGGATGTGCCAGCTAGATTAACAATAGCTTCAACCCCGTCCAATTCCTCTTCTGGTTTACTAGATTCATTAAGCCATTTAACTGGTTTAACAGTTGACTTTGTCAGCTTATTTTTATTACGGGTCAAAATAAAAACCTCGTGACCTTCCCTGACTAATAATGCAGCAAGTTCCTTCCCAACAAAACCGCTACCTCCAGCAATCGCTATCTTCATCCTCCGCACCCCATTCATTTGCCACTATCAAAAAGACTTTTAATCTAAATTTGCTTACTTTTCTACTTCCCTCAATTGAAAAACATGTAAACATCATAATAATCACAACGCAGTATTCTTTCTATAAGTCTTCCTTTCCTAAATAATAAGGTTCCAGTATTTTTTCCTCAATGCCATTATCTGAAATTTCAACTCTATAGGCTGCGGCGTTCGGTCTGGAGCTCACTGCTTTAATCAGTTCTCCATTTACATAATGAAGCCCTACCCCATCATCAGCAGCAGTACCTGGATTTAGTAATTCATTTTTAACCATTTGTAGATATGTCGGTCTTCTATTCATTTCACCGTCATAGTGAGGGGAATGACTCCCCTTTAATATCCCCAATGCCTTTATTGGTTCAAGAGTATCTCCAAATGAATCGGTCAATCCTTCCTCATACCAGCAAATCGCACCTGCGCTTATACCGCACAATAGGATTCCTTGGTCATAAGCAGTTTTAAGTATTCGATCCAATCCCCACTCTTTCCAGAGAATTAATAAGTTCTTCGTATTACCTCCACCTACATAGATAATATCCTGTTCGAGTATGTAATCCTGCAAATTTTTGGTAGGTGGCTTAAATAATGATAAGTGAGTTGGTTCACACTCCTGCTCATTAAAAAAGGTATAAAACCTTTGTATATACCCGTCCGCATCCCCGCTGGCAGTTGGAACAAAGCATATTTTCGGCCTACTTACAGCAGCCTGTTTTAAAATATATCGATCCAATAACGGATTATCCGGTTCCATTGAGAAACCTCCGCCTCCTAAGGCAATAATCTGTCGCATAGCTCAATTCTCCCTTATTTTTGACGAGAAAAAACTTAATTTCAAAGAAACGTTTTATTTGATGTTAGTTAACAGTGTTTATAATGAACAAATGCAAAAAAAAGCCATACTCAAGGCTTCTTTAAAACTTCAGTACTATTGATTTACCATCATCCTTAGAAAGAATCGTTACTTGTTTTTGTACAGAGCGATTTTTTTCTAAATAGACATCATATGTACCAGGTTCTATTGTCAACTCATATTCACCTTTACTATTAGTTTGGACCTTTAAGGGCTTCTTCTCATGACTCTTAGTGTTTTTCTTAATCAAAATATCAGTCTCTCCAAGTGCATGACCGGATGGATTCAAAAGTATAAATTTTATTTGAACATTTCTACTGATACCTTCATCCGAGGAATCAGCGGCTTGTTTAGTATACGTCTGATTTAAATCGACATCATGATCACTAAAAGAATAGAAAATGGCATACAGATAAATCGAAAATACGATTACTGCATAAAATATGAGTTTAACTTTCGCCATCATATTCACATCTGATCGCCCCTTCATTCCCTTTAAAAAGTAATCACGAGCCTGTCTACTACATTATATTTCCATCTTCAAGGTATCATTCCCTTCCCGTAATTTAAATTTCTTACGAAAACACTAATAAGTGGCTCTTTCCTTATTAACCATTGCTCCCGTTTGTTTAAGAAATATATGATTATCAATTCTTACTACCCATCATCAGGAGGGTAATTATCGTTCAAATGGCAAAGGTTGAGTTCCGTCGACATCGGTAAAGTCATATTTTCTCGCTAGTTCAGCCACCATTACTGTGTCTCCAGAAAACTTAGATACCGTGGTGTCTGATGCCAATGCCACAACTGCACGACCTACATACGCCATCGGTGTCGATCGTTTCATGTCTGAAGCACGTGCAATTACGAACCTAATTGGCAACGGCGTGGCAACTGTTGTAGTTTCCAAGTCAGAAAAAGAATTCAATGCTGATTTTGTGCCTGATGAACAAGCAAAGAGGTATGATGCCAATTCTCCTGCAGACAATCTTTAAAACAAAGAGAAAGACAAGCCGTGCCTCCATCTGACGGCTTGTCTTTCTTTTTAAATCCTTTTTCTAATTTTCCATTCATATACGGATGGTCAACCTGTGATACTTATTATTTTCCATTTTCAATTGATCTTCATCCAAACCTGATGAGAAGATAGCTGTATAAAGAAAAGACCGCCAGTCTGGCAATAACGGGTTCTAAGTTGGAGGAGGAAACGTATAGTAACAGAGCTTTTGTCATATCAATTAGCACCCTTATTAGAAATACAATTGACACAAAAACCGCCAGAGAAACTTTGACGGTTTTTCTTTTCTTATTAAACTAAAGCCCACGTTAGTTTAAGTACGTTTCTTCACAAACTAGAACTACACTTCCATTTAGTAAAGGAATGCTCCCCCTATACTTCCATAAGAAACTTTCTTTATTCCGCTAAACTGCTCCGTTTGTCAGCTGGTAGTTAGCTGAAATGTTCGGAATTAACCGTATGTAAAAAGGGAGATTCTCCTTTTTACATTTTCAATGTTCTGTGCCATTTTCAGTATAAGATTCTAAAATAATTTCCCCATCAGTTTTGTAGTAAAAGTAAGTTTTATTATCATCTTTTATTTTTATACTAACCATAAAATTTTTGTCCCCACTAAGATTGGAAATAAATGTTTCTCTATAAATAATATCATCTTTACTAAGGTTCTTTTCTTCTATTAAATATTCTATTACATCATTTTCTAAACTATTTTTTTTAAAACTAATATAAAGAAATATACTACCAATTAAACTAACCAGAATTAATAAAGTAATCCCTAAATTCTTTAACCTCTTTAACTTCTTCATACAAAGCTCCCTTTCACAATAATAAATATCGTTTTTAACATCATCTATTTTCCTCTATTTTCTTGAATTCTTTCCTCTGATAGACCTTTTTCTCCATTTAGTCGGTACTTTTTCTATTGTTAATAAATGTCCATCTTCCAATAAGAGTTGATTAACATCAACAATTTCGTGCAATAGTATTTTTGATTTCTTCTCTACTTTTAGCTCCACTCTATTTGAATTTATTAAATTTGCTACTTGCACTACACAAACCTTATAAGGGGCGGTGTGATTATGGATATATTGTAGTAGCTCTCGCAATTCCCACTCTTCTCTAATACCATTATAAATTTCTAACTGAATTGGATAATCGAAACCTGGAATTATTTGAAATGCCGACTTTGTAAAATCAATAGAAGCATTGCCAAATTCCATTTCCTTGTCTGATGCTAAATAGTAGTAATACGTCATCTCGTATCCCTTCTTTTTATCTACTTTCATATCTCCCACTAATCTTCTTAATTGCAACTTTTATGGAAATTTCATTATTCTTACTAAGCTAACCTGCCCCGTTTCTACAATAAGGAATTTAACATAATCCCTCTAGAATCAGAGCCCCAAGAATAAATAGAACAGAATAAGTAACGCTAATCCAAGACAAATTATCGCTGCGGTTTTTGACTGTTTTGTAATACGTTTATCATCCATATGAAGGTTTTCAATAAATGAAAGAGTGAAGTAAAAACATAAAATAATGAATACAATTGAAACAATACCTAACCAACTATATATATCCATTTCCTAAATACCCCCTTGGAATCTTGCTCAACTAACCTGCCCCTTTAGTCTAATAAGAAAAGACCGTCATTTTGACAGCTTTAATCTTCTGATAAAACACCGATTGTTAATGAAAATCCTCTATGATTCTTTATAATCTTTTGGTTTTCTTATACTCAAATATCCTCCTAAAATTAAACCTAACGCTGATAAACCATAAATAACAGATTTACTATCAGTATGAATATCTAAGTTAGATGTAACCAAAGCCAATATAAGTGAAATCAATGTAAACAAATAAGATTTGGAATTCAATTTTTCATTCTCCCTTTCTAAAAAGAACTTACTATCACTTAAGTAATTTGACTAACCTGCCCCGTTTCTACCATAAGGAATTCAACACAAAAAGGCATTAATCCTCCTTGGATCAACGCCCCCGTTAATTTAAGTACAAACCTTTACATTGTTTTAGGTGAGAGACTGGAATTATTATAAGAAATCAACTGCGAAACAGGTTCTTTCTGGTTACAACTTAGTTGTTACTGTATTTGCTGGACTTCTTCTGTATTAAAATCAACTGTATATTTTTTTATAACTTTTTCGTTACCATTTACCGTTTCATACACTCTAATGAAATATTTTGTTCCCTCTTTTTTATAATAGTCAATGGTAAGTTTCTTCTTTTCTTCATTATTTAATTGGTTATATACAAGAACTTCCGCATCATCCTTAGATAATATGTTTTTTTCTTCTGCAATTTGGTCATCAAGCGTATATCCGCTTTCTATTTCACCGTTATTAGTGGTTGAACCGTTAGAACAAGCTAATAAAATAGTGGTCATAACAATCAATCCTAATAAAAGAATTAAACTTCTTTTCAAAAAATCACCCCTGATACTATTCTTTGTTAAAATTCTTAACTCTTATTAAACAAACCTGCCCCGTTTGTGGAATAACTAAAAAAAGAGCTAAACCACAGCCCTTGATATTGAAACGCAAACCTTACTTAATAATTCTCTAACTCACTATTTAAATCTCTTAATAACACATCGATCTCCACCATTACTGAGTCTTCATTGATTGGGAAAATGGATGGTTTAACTCTATCTTTCCTCATACCAACAAGCCAGTTCTCAATAAACTCATTTAAGTCAATTGGTTCAGCTTTGAAGTTATTCCACTCATTAACGGCACAGTATTCTGCAAATTCTTTTCTAGGAAAGAAAGGAATCAACATATTACCATCATCATCCTGTGCTGTTGCCCAACCATCGTCATATAAACCCCAGACTTCCTCATAATCAGCGACCTTTTTAATAAAATACTCATATCTTATATTTGGTGGCTGTTTAATTATCGAATCTAATTCTTTTTGGTTCATATTGATATCCTCCAGTTACTGCGTTTAACAAGGCTTTTACATATTCTCCAATACTGATAAAAACACCTTCTTAAGCTAACCTGCCCCTTTTCTACAATAAGGAATTCAACAAAAAAGAGCATTAATCCTCCTTGATCAATGCCCCCGATAGTTTAAGAAGTTCTTAATAGGAATGATAAATGTATTAATCATTGAGGTTATATAGACCCTTTACAAATTTAATAATTTCTTCTGATTGATTATTTAACTCTTCTAATAAAGGTATAAAAGTATCATAAGATTTAATTTCTTGTAGTTGTTTTCCATGCTTATTTATTAAATAGAACTTTTCGTCTTTAATCCCAATCCAATTACCCGTAGTAAAATCTTGACCAATAAGAAAAAATCGTCTAACGATATTTTTAGGACCTAGTTGATTTTGTTGAATAACATCATGACCAAGAAGCCATTTTTCCTTTTGTGAATAGCCTCTCCATAACCCTGTTGGCAACCCATCAAAGGATAAGAATCCCTTAGCCAGAACAAAACCATTACAGACCTTCACTAAATCTTTATAGCTATTTGGAAGTTGAATGTTGTACTTTTTTTCAACTTCTGCAATAAAATCATCACTTACAGGAGGCAAGATAGCATGAGCTACATTATCTGGAAATGCAATTTCTTTTCGTTCTTTCATCTCTTTTGAAAGATAAATAATGGTAATTCCACTTTTTTTAAAACCTTCAATTGGACCATTGTATTCTAATGCTTTTTCTAATAACCTTTTCAGACAAAAACCTCCCTGTAATGTAATAATGGTGTACCTATAACAAAATTATATCAAATAAGAATCAGCGATTATCTAACTGAAATAGAGTTTCGTCTTCAGCTAACCTGCCCCGTTACTTCCATAAGGAGTTTAACAGAAAAGGACATTAATCAACTTATTCATCTTCGTTCTTATCCTCCTTAGATAAAAAACACCAC
>NZ_JBZCPP010000022.1:0-55567 GCF_058267515.1 Pradoshia sp. Z6_59 | reverse complement strand
TTCATATTCTCAGGAGCTTAATTTAGTATCGACAGCAGGCTTCTTCTTTGTCATGTATTCTATTTGTTTAATACTAACACGGCCATTTACGGGAAAATGGTTCGATATATACGGTGAAAATACAGTAATCTATCCCTCTCTAATTTTGTACACAATCGGGTTGATCGTTTTAAGTCAGACAAGCCACAGTATTACATTGCTTTTAGCCGGCGCTATAATCGGTGTAGGGCTTGGCACTTTCCAATCCAGTGCACAAACTGTAGCAATCAAAATGGCGTCTCCCCACCGACTTGGGCTCGCCACCTCCACATTCTTTGTCATGTATGACATTGGGATTGGTATCGGACCATTTGTTCAAGGATTTTATATCCCGGTTTCCGGTTATAGTGGGCTTTATTTAACAATGGCTGTTATCTCATTTATAGCTATAGGCCTTTATTATATAGCTCATGGTAGAAAAGCTACTCAAGCTTCAAGAGTTACTCAATATTAAATGAAAAAAGATCGATTCAGCTTGTTCATAGCTTGCTTGAATCGATTTTTTCTATAAATGATGTTTTAACCATTCATCTGTATTCATTCCTGTCTTTTACATGCTTATTTCAATAAAAAAAAGCTCAAAAAAACCATTTATTAGCCAAACAGATAAGAAATTATCTTAGTCTACAGCTTTCCCTGAATATAATTGAGCATTTTCCATAATAATTGCGCGAAAATGAAGATGAATTGAGCGATTTAGGAATATTTCAGCGAATTTATTTATAATTGAGCGATTTCCTCTTTCCATAATTTTTTAGTTATATAGCACTCTTTCTCCCTAACTATTAAAATAGGACACACGCCTAACGTAATGTATTTTTTTATCCCCATAAAAAAGCTGTCCAATCAGTTACTCGGATGAATGATTGGACAGCTTTATAATTCACTTTATGTTTCTGCAAGATTCCCGTTCAATAAATTGAATTGGAACCGTCACTCTCTTTGGAAATGTATTTGGATCCTTTATTTTTTCAATTAAACTGTTCGTTGCTTCGACACCAAGGCGTGATATATGTATTTCTATTGATGTCAGTGGCGGTCTCGAGTGCTGAGAAAGAATTTGATTATTAAAGCCGATAATGGAAAGGTCTCTTGGAACATGGATATTAAGTTTTTCCAAATAACTTAAAATTTCATATCCAGTCAAATCATCCTGCGCAATGATAGCGGTTGGCATAGACTTAGAATGAATTAGATTTGCTAGTGATTCAAAACCCTTATTATTAAATTGATGTTCGTCAATCAGATAATCCCTGCAAAATGGTAGTCCACTCTCTTCCAACGCCTCCCTGTATCCTTTCAAACGATCAATCGTAACAGCAAAGTTTTCATTTCCTCCAATAAATGCAATATTCTTGTGTCCCATTTCTATCAAATACTTTGTAACATCTTTAGCAACTGTCACATTGTCATTATCCACATAGGTAATACTTTTTTCATGCATCAAAGGTCTTCCAATTACGGTAAATGGGAAATTAACTTGCTTTAAAAACTCAATCACTTTATCATTTTTACGTGAATACAAGAGTATTAACCCGTCTACCCTTTTTCCTTGAACCATAGAAACAACTTCTTCATAGATACCTTCTTCGGTATAACTGGTTGATAAATACAAACCATATTTTTGTTCATTCGCACTTCGGCTAATGCCACGTAGAACGACTGAGAAGAAAGGATTTTTAAATGCTTGATAGGCAGTGTCAGGCATAATTACTCCTATAGCCTGTGTACTTTTACCAGCTAAGCTTTGAGCCTGAAAATTAGGGGTATACCCCATCCGATTCATGATTTCCCGGACTCTCCGTTTTGTTTGAAGACTGATATGCGGGCTATCCTTTAGGACTCTTGACACAGTTGACGGTGCTACATTCGCTTCTCGAGCAACGTCTTTAATTGTTACATCCATCAGAGCCACCCCTCAATTCGTAAATCCTATTTCACTGCACCCTCAGCTACACCTTTAATAATTTGTTTTTGTGCAAAGAAATAGCCAATGATGACAGGAATAATGGCTAAAGTTAACCCGGCTAGAGCAAGATGCCATTGTTTTGTATATTCCCCAAAGAAGAAGAACATTTTCAAT
Organism: Pradoshia sp. Z6_59; assembly: GCF_058267515.1. Taxonomy (NCBI): domain Bacteria; kingdom Bacillati; phylum Bacillota; class Bacilli; order Caryophanales; family Bacillaceae; genus Pradoshia; species Pradoshia sp. Z6_59. The sequence goes on along the minus strand of NZ_JBZCPP010000022.1, from coordinate 53,445 downwards.
GGAAGAGTCTGCATTCCTTCTTGGTTGATGACAAGGGACGGCAATAGATAGTCATTCCAAATCCAGATCGTATTTAAAATACCGACTGTAATAGAAATTGGTTTTAGCATTGGGAAGATAATATGCCAGAAGATTTGCCATTTGTTGGCTCCATCTATGGTAGCCGCTTCATCAAGCGACTGGGATATACTTTTTAATGTTCCATGATACAGGAAGATCGACAAGCTGCAGCCAAAGCCAATATACATAAAGATTAAGCCAGCACGATTCAGCATTTCAAACTTTCCAAATACCGTAATTAGCGGAACCATAACGGATTGGAAAGGAATCAGCATCGCCGCTACGAAAATAAAGAATAAAAATGTACTCATCTTACTTTTATTCCTCGACAGGGCATATGCAGCCATCGAGGAAAAGATAATAATCAACCCTACACTTACAACTGTAATTAACACTGAATTAAATAAAGTTGTAAGGAAATCTAATTGTTCAAATGCTTCCACATAATTATCAAAATTAAGTGCTTCCGGAAGGCTTAAAACATCTGTAAACATTTCCTTCTTTGTTTTAAACGAGTTGACAATCATGATATAAAATGGAGAGAGCCAAATTATGGCCAGGATAAGCCCGACTATTTCCAATGGCCAGTTATGCTTTTTACGCATTACAATTCAACCTCCCTTTTCTTGTTGATGTACACTTGTGTCAAGCTGATTGATGCGACAATTAAGAAGAAAATAACCGCTTTTGCAGAGGCATATGCCATATCACTCTCACTAAAGGCAGTCTGGAATATTTCCATGGCGACCATTTGGGTAGAGTTATAAGGTCCACCAGCTGTTAGGCTTAAGTTTTGATCATATAATTTAAACGTATTGGACAGCGTCAAGAACATACTAACGGTAAATGCCGGTGCTACGAGCGGGAATATGATTGCGCGTAGTTTTTGAAAATAGTTCGCTCCATCAATCTCGGCAGCTTCAGTTAATTCTTCTGGAACGCCTTCAAGATAAGAGATATAGATAATCATGATATACCCGGCCATTTGCCAGCTCATCAGGATGACTAATCCCCAGAATCCAGTATTTGTAGTCGACAACCAGCCTTGTAAACCTTCATAACCAAGGGCCACACCAACTGCGTCAAATGCTTTGGTGAAAATAAACTGCCAAATGAAACCTAAAATCAGTCCACCAATCAAGTTTGGCATAAAGAAGATTGTACGTAAGAAATTATTTGATTTTATCTTTGAAGTCACAATTAAAGCTAACACTAAACCAATCACATTAATTAAAATAATCGATACAATTGAAAACTTAACTGTGAACCACAAAGCATCCATGAATTCTTTTTCTTGGAATATATCAATATAGTTTTGGAAACCTACAAAAGCCGTTATTTGAATTCCATTCCAATCCGTAAATGAATAGAAAATCCCAAGTCCAAGCGGTACAAGAACCACCAGAAATAGCGATACCAGAACCGGCGCAAGAAATAACCAGTAGGAAAAACTGCGAGTACGCATCATTACCCCTCCAAAATTGTGACGATATTTACGACCTTATCCAATATCTATGTATTGAGCAAAACAAAGTAGTCCAACACTAACTACTTTGTTTCGCCGTTTAATCCCTTAAGGAATCTTATCGAGATTCCGTCCAGGATTTTTGTGATTCTTTAATTAATTCATCCCATGTCATTTCATCACTTAAATATTTTTGGATGTTAACACCCAATTTATTTTCCCCCCAACCAGTTGGATAGCCCATGAATACCCAGCCAATTGTTTTTCCTTCAGTCGCATACTCATATACTTCTTTTGAGATTGGATCGGAAATTTTACTAGAATCATATCCTTCATAAGCTGGAATGAAGCTGAAATCCTCCAACACAGTCTTTTTACCTTCTTCAGATGTATATAGCCAATCCAAGAAGTCTTTGGAAGCTTCAATCACTTTTTCATCCATGTTGCTGTTTACTCCCCAGTACATTGGAATGCCAACTGGAAGGGAATCTTCTTTATACCCTTCTACAGGTATTGGAAGTATACCAACTTTATCTTGTGCAAACTTTTCATCAATACCAGCGATAGAGCCATATACCCAGTTACCTTGTTGAATCATAGCTACTTTACCAAGCGAGAAGTTTTCTTCTACTTGTTGTGAGTAATCAAGACTTACAGTTGGTTGAATAGAATATTTATTGGACAAATCAATATATGCTTTATATTGATCGCCATATTTAAAATCAACCTTGTCAGAATTGTAGGCATTCATAATATTTTCATCAAATTCTGGAGAGATAAAGACATTGGAAGCATGCAGCCCTGTAATCCATTTTTCTTTTCCTGGCAATGCAAATACTTCCTTAATACCAAGGTCAGATTTTTTACTGTCAATCGTTTCAACCGCTTCTTCAAGCGCTTTCATTGTTTTAATTTCTTCAGCTTTAATTCCAGCTTTTTCAAAGATCTCTTTGTTATAAAGCAATCCGTATCCTTCTTGGTTATATGGAAGGCCAAGTACTTTACCATCTGCAGAAACACCATCGAGAGTCCCATCTAATGCTACTTTGGATGCCTCAGTATCGGATAAATCAGCTAATTTATCCTTCCAATCCTCAACATCCTGTGGTCCTCCGACATTGTAAATAGCAGGTTCCTTACCAGATGCAAATTTTGATTTCAAAGCTGCACCGTAATCTTCGCCGCCTCCAACTGTAGTAATATTAATTTCTACATCTGGATTTTCTTTTTCATATTTTTCAGCAACATCTTCAAATTGATCTTTAAACTCTACCTTAAACTGAAATACATCGATTGTGACTTTGTCTTTACTTTCAGATGAGGAGCTATCTGATGAACATCCCGTTAAGATAGCTGCTGCCAATAGCGAAGCTGATAAAGCACCTGCATACCATTTTTTACGTTTCATTCTTTTACCCTCTCTTCTCTCTATAAAATTTGGTTGATGTAAACGTTTTCTATACTATGTAAGTGATCAAGAACCTTATTCTTGCAAACTACTAATTATTCCAGATTACGAAAACGTTTGCACAAACCTTTCTTTTCCAATTTACCATAAGAATATATACATCACAAACATTTATTGCAACTTTTTTAATATTTAACCAAATACACTTTATCAAAAAGTCAAAAAAAATTCACTTGTTGTGCAAACGGTTTCTTATATTACTAGTATTTATGAATGTGAACTTTCGTTTTTTTAACCAGATATGGAAGTTTCATCCACACTATTTGGTCTCTTATTTCTCCAAAAAAAATAGACCATCCAGTCAATATGATTATTGATCTGAACCGACTATTTTTTAAATTTCTTTTTCTCGATTGCATAACCATATTCGGCTATCGGCTTTATTTCAATAACTGTACACTCCTTAGTGATACTCAACATTTTTGGCGATTGTCTGTATTTTTCAGCACGATATTTGGCTTTGTCCATAATATAATCAGTCAATCCGATACTCACCTCTCCATAATTTCACAATCAGTTCCATAAAAATGACCACAGGCTGCTTTCTTTTCAATCCAGATGGCATATTCTATATTTTCCAGACGATCAGATAAGGCATGATGAAGTATATACATGCATTGCTGGTCAATAGCATCAAACTCATGAGTATAACTCCAGAGAACCGTTACAAGGACGGTGTCAAAATGCCGATACGTATAAATCAGGGAATTTTTTGATGGTCCATATACAGTCGTTTGTTTATTCTTTATACAAGGCTTATCTTTATCTGCTGATATATAAGCCTGGTGTTTCCATTCTTCCGGTAAAGCCTGCCACTCATATACCCCCCAATTAATTCCTATCCTAACCTGCTCCCAGTATTCCTCCGCCATTATTTCCAGATAGAAAGCCAGTGCCTCTTTATAATCTGCCCAGCCGGCTTGTTCATTATAGAAACGGTAGAGACTCATTTTATTGTTTTCGGCATAGATATTAGAAATGATTTTTAATCGTGCATATTGAAAAATTTCGACAGGGACTTGTTCCTCCGAAGGATCTTCATCCTCCAGCTCTATCTCAAACTGAAATAATCTGAAGCTCTTTAAACTCCTCGTTGCTAAAGGTACAAATAGAAATAGTAGTATCCAAATAATCAGCAACAATAATCCTCTACCCATAATCCGATTTGCATCCGATGTTACAATATTGGTCATCAATGCTACGAACCAACCTTTATCAAGGTTAGACAATTCCGTTACCATGAGCAGCTGTATCGGATTTATCAAAACTTCATGATATGCCATCACTAAACTTGCCAATGTCCAGCCGGCAATACTAACTAACCCCAATTGATAAAAATATAGCATTCCTTTCTTGGCTATCGAGCGAAATAACTCTACGCATCCTTTCATTCGAAACCATTTTTTCATCATCATCAATTCCTTTATAAGGATTTTACTAATGGCAACTACCTAAACGGGGATAGTAATGAATAATTAAATAGTGTAATTGATTCTCTGTATCTGATAGATCAGTCGGCTTTCGGACTCAGTTGGCTGGTTTTCCGTTCAATTCGGCTGGATTCTTCTCGAGTTTGGCTGGATCCTCTCCTACCTCGGCTGAATTCCTCTTTACTTTGGCTGGACTCTGCTATTTATCAGCTCTCATTGACTAATGTCGGCTCCGGATTACTCGATTCTCCCCTGCTTTGACTGAATTTTGCTCTGCTCTTGCCGTATTTCCCCTCCTTTTAGATGGATTCCCCACAAGTTTGGCTGGTTTTCCTCAAATTCACTCCTTCATCTGGAAGCACCTCCTAGGTTTTACAGACTCCTTTCATTACACCATTCTCTAAAGGATTTCCCTTATCAATCAGCCTCCCAAAAATCGGGAGGCTAATTCGTAAGTTACAATTATTATTGTACTCTCGCAAACCCAAAACCGGATGCATAATCATCACCTGTAGCGGCTCCATATCCACCTTTAATATCAACTAACTTCGCACGTCTTTGTAATTCAGCGCGCAGCTGTGTATGAGAGTATCCTGTATTGGAAGCCCATATTTTTGCTGCCAATCCGGATACGTGTGGTGTTGCCATTGAGGTTCCACTGATTGTATTATATCCACCCGTATGCCAGGTAGATTCTACTGCAGAACCTGGAGCAGAAATTTCAACATCCTTTAAGCCAATTACATAATCACCATCTGTGGATGGGTTACCTCTAGAGGAATAGTTAGCGACACGGTATGTTCCATTTTGCTGAACATTTTCAAGAGCTGCTACAGCTACTACATTCGCTAAAGCCCCCGGATATCCGATTGTATTGGCAGAATATCCGCTATTACCAGCCGCCGCGATTATTAGAACACCTTTTCCATAAGCATATGTTACAGCACTGCTAATAAGAGAGTTATTAGAGCTAGAACCAAGTGACATTGAAATAATTACTTTTGAACCTGTAGAGGAAGCTTGGTCTGCCGCATGTCTGATTGCTGCTGCTATATCATCTGAATAACCGGATCCATCGTCACCTAAAACTTTGTAGGCCCATACTTTGGATTGAGGGGCAACACCATATACGCCAGTTCCATTACCAGCCACAGTTCCGGCTACATGGGTACCATGACCATTCCCATCAGCACAGGAGCCATTTACAACCGTGCTGCTTGTTTGAGTGAAATCCTTACATTGTTCGATATTGGATGAAAGACTCGCATGTGTTTTTAACACACCCGTATCCAAAACTGCTACTTTAATTCCACTGCCGCCTGAGGTAGAAGTAAGAGAGCTATTATTATAGATTGCTTTAATTCCCCATGGCACTCGGGTTGTAGGTGCAGAAGTAGCTTTTTCTATAGCAGTTGCGGCAATTTTAAATTCAGGTACTTTTTCTACTTTGAGATTCTTATTTTCCAATAGTTTCTGATATTCTTTTTCAGAAACATCTGTTGTAAATCCTTGATTGCTGAAGTCTCGGTGTGTCCCCATATTTTTCTTTACTTTAGTTTTTTCCGACTGAGACCCTTGAATCAGAACACGATAGGTTTTTTCTGAGCTGACATCCTTTGCAGTCGACCTCTGTTCAGCATTTGTTCCTGAGCCAAAAGATAAAGCCATTGATACACTTAGGACAACTCCAGCAAATATCTTCCTTTTTTTCATCTTTCAGTCTCCTCTCATTTTTTGAAATTTCTGTGAACTTTTCTTGGTGTATCGTTATTATAGTGGCTATTTTTTTCTTTGAACACGGAACAAATTAACTATTAATTCAGAATTATTATTTTTCATTTTGTCAAATAAAAAAACTTTCCCAAGTTTTCAGATTGGTTTTTGTGACAAAATACTATATTTTTTGCGTTTTTTCTTATCTATCGACATTTCCCTATCCTATTTGCGACCTATTTGGCGATTAACCCAAACAGGTGTTTGTACCTAGTGAAATTATATTTTCCCAATAAAATTTATGTAAAATTTAGATAATTTTATAATCCGCTAATTTAATTGTGAAAAAATGAAAACAAAAAAGAACTGATTGAATGGACAATCAGTCCTTTTGACCCTCTCTAAAATGACACCATTTATACGATTGGCGGCAAAATGGGAGCTTTTCTTTTCATCTATTCTCCTCCTTAACTAGTAGTCTGTATAAATATATTGCAAGGCCTTCTGAAACTTTCCTGATTTCTTATAATAATCAGCCAGAATTTTACTAACACTGCGTATATCATTATAATGAGATTCCCCATTATATAGATAAGGAAGGGTGTACTCTTCTAAATAGCTAATCGCTCTTTCTTCTTCTCCCTGAATCATATATAAATAATAATTGGGCAGCATTTGATATATTTTAGACCCGGTTTCATGAGCTTTCTTCTTTAAGTGATGTAAATACTCTTTTGCCTGTTCCCATTCTCCCAAATAATAAGAGATTTCTGCCAAAGCATAAAGGCTCACCATAGAAGATTGGGCATTCTCCGCTTCACAATTTACAGCTTTATAATAATAGTCTCTTGCTTCACTCAGCTCTCCTTTTTTCTGCTTTAAATAACCAATATTATGATAGGCAATCGATAAAGTTGCCGATTCATTTAGAATCTCAGCATTTCTTTTCACATGTTTATAGCACTCTGCTGCCACCTCATAAATACCTGTATCAGTATAACTAATGCCAAGAATCACAAGCGTATGCATAATTCGCTTTATATTATATTGGGTAGTAAAGGCATTTAGTGCCTCGTTAGCATAAAAGATAGCATGCCCGTGCTGTTCCATATGACATTTAGCAAGTGCCAGATGGTAATAGACATCCGCAGAAACACTCATCCCATCCCTGCTTGCAGAAACTAATTCCTCTAAAATTTCATTGGCCTGTCTGTACTTATTTTGGATGAGCAGACAAATAGCGTGATAATAATGAAGCAAATATAGCTCCTGATAATTTAAATTCTTCTTATGTTTATCGAGCCATTTATAATGTTGAATGGCTTTTTTAGTATCCTTAATAAATAATAAGTATCTCATTTTATACAATTCATATAAAAATAGATGTGGTGTATAGGCAATGAAATCTACCAAATCATCTAACTTCCGATCAATCTCTTTTGCCTCTTCAATCTGAAAATAATTGATGCATTCAATCCATTCATCCAGCAATCTTTTCACCGTATTATTTTGTTCATAAACATTCGTTAAATCTGCTCCTAAACGTTGTAATAATAAATGAATCGTTTGATCATTTGCTTCCTTTTCATTATGTTCTATCTTACTTAGATGAGGTACAGAACATATGCCTTCGACCAGCTCACTTTGAGTTAATCCCTGCTTAGTCCGATAATATTTAATCAGCGAACCTACTTTCATGCACCCACCCTCTTCCATATGTTTCCAATATTATATATTTAAAAGTCAAGTTCTAACATACATCCTGAAACCTATTTTTATAATTTTCGTTCCCTATTTTTCATCATTTACCGACACACAGGCTGATATTATAGCGGATTTTAGTCAGTAAAAATAAAAACCTGACTATATGCCAGGTTCATTAAATATTTCTTAGCTTCATTCATTCTTTTTCCAGCATGATTCTCTATTTGCGTAATCTTCCTCCTTTAATTCTTACTTGTTCTAAATCAATCGGAAGGATATAACGATACTAACGAAATAATTGTCTCCATCCCGAAGTATAAGCGCTCCCTTCCTAAAATTTATTTTGAAAGCAAAAATCCACCTTGTCTATTGGCAAGGTGGATTGCTGATTATCTCCAGTTTTTCACTTCAGCTTCTGTTTTTCTCACGTGTTCCATTATTTCCTGAATACGAACCCGTTTATTTTCCCAGCATTTTGGACTTAAATCAACCGGGTATTTTTCCGGATTAAGGAACCGTTTATATTCATCCCAAAGCAAGTCCAGGTTATCCTTGGCAAACTGTTGAATAACCGTCAAGTCTGGGGTTTTATACACTAATTGTCCATCCACAAAAATGTTTTCATGCAGTGGTATTGCATCAAAATTTGTTACTTCCTTGCTAATGAAAGTATGTACAGGATGGAACATAGTCAATATTTTCTCAGAAGCAGGATTTTCATATTCGAGTGTAATATAATCCCCTTCTGATTTATTTGTTTCTTTATTAATAATCCGATACACATTCTTCATTCCAGGAGTAGTCACTTTTTCAGGATTTGCACTGATTTTGATCGTATCAACCATATCACCATTTTCATCTTCAATGCTGACCATTTTATATACAGCTCCTAAGGCTGGCTGGTCATAGGCCGTAATCAGTTTGGTTCCGACACCCCACATATCAATTTTGGCGCCCTGTGCTTTCAGGTTCAGGATTGTTGCTTCATCTAAGTCATTGGAAGCTGTAATTAACGTATCTGTAAAGCCTGCTTCATCAAGCATTTTGCGCGCTTTTTTAGACAAGTAAGCTAAATCCCCGCTATCCAAACGAATGGCTTTGAATTTAATTTTATCGCCCATTTCCTTCGCTACTCGTATGGCAGTTGGCACACCTGATTTTAATGTATCAAAGGTATCAACAAGAAAGGTGCAATCATAATGTGATTCTGCATATTTACGGAAGGCTGTGTATTCATCCCGATAAGCCTGAACAAGCGCGTGCGCATGAGTTCCTACTACCGGAATGCCGAATTTCTTGCCGGCTCTGACATTACTGCTTGCCTGAAATCCTCCGATATAAGCGGCTCTTGTTCCCCAAATGGCCGCTTCAGTTTCCTGTGCTCTCCTTGTACCGAATTCAAACAGGGATTCACCACCAGTTACTACACTCAGACGTGATGCTTTTGTTGCAATAAGAGTTTGGTAATTAATAATATTCAATATTGCTGTTTCAACCAGCTGAGCTTCTGCAAGCGGAGCCTCAATTCGCATTAATGGCTCATTTTCGAAAACGAGCTCGCCTTCTTTCATGCTTCTGATGGTCCCTGTAAAACGCAGTTCTTTTAAATATTCAAGGAATGCTTCGTTATACTTAAGCTCTTCCCTTAAATATTGAATATCACTTTCCGTAAATTTTAAGTCTTTAATATATGTAATCACTCGTTCAAGTCCGGCAAATATTGCGTAACCGTTCTTAAATGGGTTACGCCTGAAATACACATCAAATACCGCTTTTTTATTATGGATTCCATCATTAAAATAGGTTTCCATCATATTAATTTGGTATAGGTCTGTATGTAAAGCAAAGCTGTCGTCCGGATAATGTGTCATCAAACTTCCTCCTTCAATTACAAAACACTGGCTCCCAGTGTTTTTTCGAAGTGGGATAAGGCCCACTCATGTCCTGCTTCATTAAAGCTCGCCACTCCATTTTTATGTACAACTATTTTAAACCCTTTATTATAAGCATCCACTGCTGTATGCAAAATACAGATATCTGTACAAACTCCGACTAAATGTAATTCCGTGATTCCACGTTCACGCAATTTAATTTCCAAATCAGTACCAGCAAAGGCTGAGTATCGTGTTTTATCAATCCATAGCAGGTTCTCTTGTCCAATATTAGTATTATACACATTTTGAAGATTTCCAAATAATAAACGCCCTTCGGTACCACGTATATTATGCGGTGGGAATAATTTGCTTTCAGGGTGGAATGGATCATTCTCATCGTGCACATCAATAGCAAATACAACAAAATCTTTGTCCTCAATGAATCTTTTTGTTAAAGAAACCATGTACTCTTCAATTTCCTGTCCAGGTTTACCGCATGTTAATTTGCCATCATCTGCTACAAAGTCATTTGTATAATCTATATTGATTAAAGCTTTCATCTCTCCACTCCCCTATCCAATTTTCCATCAAATCCGCTTATCATACGTATAGAATATCAAATTGTATTCCAAAATGCCTACTTTGATTTTAAAGAAAGTTAACAACAAATAAAATAAACAGTGCTTTTTGATACGAACACAGTGGTTATTCAAATAGTATCAATCCTTTAAATCTTTAAAGTCGACCCTAAATCCATATCGCCATACAAGAATAGCTGTGATCAGCAAGACTCCCCCATATCCATATAAACCATACTCAACCTTGCTTATAAGAAAGTGAAATCCGGCAAATACGCCAAGAATTAAAAGTAGGAAAATGGTCTTCATAGCCTCATTCTCCTGTGTTGCAGAAGTTGGTTTAGAAAATGGCAATATAATTGTATATGTCCTGAACGACAGGACTGCCATTATAAATAACGTAAAGAGACCAATCATTAGATCCCAAAAGATATCACTTCCATATATAAGAATAAATAGAAAGCTATATGCCAAATAGATGGGAAGAACATACTTGGCCATGACTGCATGCCATGTACCTATAAAGATAGACTTTGCACTCCGTAATGGAGAGGCCCTGTATATCCATGATCCTTTATAGGAATTTGTATATCGCAGTGCCATCGCAATAGTTGGAATCATAAGCGCGCAAAAATAAATTGTATAATATCCACCGCTATTTTGAATACCTTTCCATCCATTTTCCCCGAATTGATTAAGTAGTGTAATAAACGGAAAAATAATAACCATTCCAATAGAAGGATATACCTTCAGTTTAAACGCCTGTTCGTTTTTCATGAGGTTCTTTGCGAAATGATAAAAGACTCGTTCTTCTTTATTTCGTAATAGGAACATTGAAATTTGGCTTCGTTTCTTTTTCGATAAGGCTCCTGTATGATTAGTTAACTTTTGTAAATACTGCTCAAAGTTTTGAACATTTTTAATATAAATAATGACAGAAATAAGTGGTACAATCACAGCCAAGCTGATTAAGAGAATATATTGCCATGCAAAATTCCCATTAAGTATTACCTCAAATGGAGCGGCATACCAAATAGGCGCAAGAGCGTAGCTCCACCAAGTTGGTGTAAATTCTACTTGCCTATCAACAAGGTCGAATATTCTCACCATCAGTTGATAGCCAATAATCATTAAAATAGACAAGGAAATTTGTACATAACTGATAAAATCTTTTAATTTCTCGCCATCAAAATACTTTAAAATAACCAAGTAGATTAAAGCAGTAAGCAAGACTATCCATATATCAATCAATATAATGACCAGCAAAAATAAAAGACTAAAGCCAATTCCTTGAGTAACAATAGCAGCAATCAACGCAGGCGCAATAAATATAATGGTTATTGTGCCAAGGTAAATAATAATATGTATCAGCTTTGCCACCGAGACCGTTCTCCCATCAACCGGTCTAGACAATAAAATAGACTGATCCCGTATATCCAGCATCACATGGGAAAAATCAGATATTAAAGATGTCATGATAAAGAACATAAAAACAGCAAACAATAGACTCATTTGGAAAAAATAATTTTCACCCATAATCATAAAAGGAATCAAGATTAGACCCATAAGCGCATAAACCCATAAGGATTTCAAAAACTGATTTGAATCCTTACCAGTATTTCCAGACTCATCATTCATCAAAGTGGGAACTCTTCTCGCGTCCATTGTAAGCTTAACCTGAAGAATTCTTCTCATAACCGGATAATCAATTCCCATCCACTGAAATAGCTTCTGTCCTCTATCCAACACACGCAAACTCATAAATTTTTTCATCTATTAATCCTCTTTGACGACAGATACAATATCTTCGGCAATTGAACGATGTTGGGTAAAACCGGTTAGCTGGTTAAAAATTTCTTCAAGAGTTCCTTCCTTGCCAACATCCTGTAATTCTGCAAAGCTTCCATCTGCAACTATTCTGCCTTCATGCAGTAAAATAATTCGATTGCTAATTTTCTCGACAACATCCATGATATGTGAGGAATAAAAAATAGTTTTCCCTTCACTTGCCAGCAGACCCAGTAATTCTTTGATGATCATAACGCTATTTGCGTCGAGGCCGCTTAACGGTTCATCTAAAAATAAAATATCTGGATTATGAAGAAGGCTTGAAATTAACAGAACCTTTTGCTTCATCCCTTTTGAATAACTATTTATTCGTGAATCATACATTTCTTCAATGTTTAATAGCCTCATTAATTTAAAAGCCTTCTGGTCAGCCTGCTCATAAGACAAACCATATAGCTCGCCTATAAAAGTCAAATATTCTCGTGCAGTCAATACATCATATAAATCCGCCAATTCAGGCACATAGCCAATTCTATTTTTATAGGTGATCCTATCCTCAGAAAGCTCTTTATCAAAGATCTTCACTGAGCCTGTATAGTCTGTAAGGAGTCCGAGTAATATTTTAACCGTTGTTGTTTTTCCTGCCCCATTGGGACCTATATATCCGATAATTTGTCCCTTGTTTACATTAAGATTAATTCCTCGAAGAACTTCTTTCGACCCATAATGCATTTGAAGATTACTAATAGAAATCACCTGTTCAGCCATTTTCATTCTCCCCAAAGACCCATTTTGGTTTAGTATAACAAAACGGGTCTTTAATTTACATAATTTTCTGATTTATCCTTTTCAGGTATTACTTCTGGAATGCTTCATGATGCACCTAAATGCCTGTAAAGTTAACCTAAATCGATAATGATTCAAAAGCTTGAATAAGATCATCAATCAAATCATCTGCATGCTCAATCCCAACAGAATAGCGCAGCAAACAATTACAGACCCCATTTTGTGTCCGCACTTCCTCAGGGATATCCGCATGTGTTTGTGTAGCAGGGTATGTCATTAAGCTTTCTACTCCACCCAGACTTTCAGCAAAGGATATGATTTGAAGGCTTTTTAAAAATGGATTGACCCATTCCTCTGATTTTAGCCGGAACGATATCATCCCCCCTTTACCAGGATAAAGGACATCTGTCACTTCTTCTCTTTCTCTTAAAAATCTGCTGATTTTCTTAGCATTTTCCTCATGCTGCCTCATCCGTAGGCTCAATGTTTTCATTCCTCTCATCACAAGCCAGGAGTCAAATGGGGGCAGCACGGCTCCTGTGGCATTTTGATATTCCTCTAAAAGTGCACCAACCTCTGCACTCTTTGAGACAATTAAACCTGCCAACACATCATTATGTCCTGCTAAATATTTGGTGGCACTGTGGACAACAATATCTGCTCCCTGCTCAATCGGTCTTTGTAAAATGGGTGTATAAAACGTATTATCTACGATGAGCAGTAGATTGTTAGATTGGGTCAATTGAGCAATTTCTTTAATATCCATTTCCTGCATAAGCGGATTTGTCGGAGTTTCTATAAAGAAGGCCTTCGTATTTTCCGTAATGGATTCAGCAAAATCTTCATATGTATGGCAATAGGTAAACTTGATGCCATATGTCTTCCATATTTGTTCAAATAACCGGTAGGTCCCTCCATAAAGATCAGCAGAGACGGCTATTTCATCGCCTGGAGAAAATAAGCATAGCAATGAGTGAATGGCAGCCATGCCTGAACTATAGGCAAATCCCTGTTCACCACCCTCTAGCTCGGCAATTGCTTCCTCTAATAATTTTCTGGTTGGGTTCCCTGTTCTTATGTAATCAAACCCTGTTGATTCCCCTATTCCGTTATGGCGATAGGCTGTGGAAAAATAAACTGGCGGATTAACAGTACCTGTTTGTGTTTCACTTCGATTGCCTATTTGAGCTAAGAGTGTTTCAATTTTAACTGTTGTCATATGTATGACTCCTCTCTCTTTATTAATCCCCAAAATACAGTTATTCTGATTTACCTTCGTCCGGCTCTTATACACCATCATATGTTGCGAATTTCCTCAATCTGCTCATTTTGCCAGTGAATGAAAAATAGGCTTATAAACGAAAAAAGTCTTCAAGAAGAAGACTTTTCATTAAAATGAGCTCCTTCTTATCGGCCAGGAATGATTCTTCCTGCAGGAATTAGCACCTTTCCATATTGGCGGTTGCTGAGATTTCACAGGGCCTGTCCCTCCATCTCTCTTGATAAGATTTTTCAGAATATTTATTTAACTATAAATTTACAGTCCCACTGCTAAAAAAGCAAGTTATTTCTGCCTTTATTGTCCAACTTTTTAACAAAGGTATATAATAAATCTATCCATAAAAAGGAGTGATTCGAAACCATGAAAGCCAATGGTCAGGAAATTTTCCAGTACATAAAAAACCTTGTATCCATTCCAAGTCCGAGCGGCTATACAACGGAAGTGATTGATCATGTAGCACAGTTTTTACAATCTCAAGGAATACCTGCAATAAAAACAAATAAAGGTGCCCTATTGGCAACAATCAAGGGGCAGGATGATACAAAGCACCGTTTTCTAACAGCCCATGTAGACACATTAGGTGCTATGGTGAAAGAAATCAAACCAAGCGGACGTTTAAAATTATCAATGATCGGCGGATTTCGCTGGAATTCTGTGGAGGGCGAATATTGTAAAATCCATACTTCTGAAGGGAAAACGTATACAGGGACAATACTATTAAACCAAACCTCAGTCCATGTTTATCAGAAAATGGGGGATATTAAACGCGAGGATGCAACGATTGAAGTTCGAATTGATGCTGTGACTAAAAGCAAGACGGATACAGAAGGTTTGGGTATTTCCGTAGGTGATTTTGTTTCCTTCGAGCCACGCGTTGAATTGACAGACAATGGATTTATTAAATCCCGTCATTTAGATGATAAAGCGAGTGTCGGCATTTTAATGTACATCATTAAACAGCTAAAAGAAGAAGGTATCACTCTTCCCTATACAACTCATTTCTTAATTTCAAATAACGAAGAAATTGGCTATGGCGGAAACTCCAATATTCCTGCTGAAACCGTTGAATACCTGGCTGTAGATATGGGAGCCATTGGGGATGGACAATCTACGGATGAATACAGTGTTTCCATTTGTGCGAAAGATTCAAGCGGCCCCTATCATTATGGCCTTCGTCAGCATTTAGTCGCGTTAGCAAAGCAGCACAAGATTGATTACCGTGTAGATATATATCCTTTCTACGGTTCTGATGCTTCTGCTGCCATCCGTGCCGGTTATGATATCAAACACGGATTAATTGGACCTGGCATTGATGCTTCACATGCTTTTGAAAGAACCCATATCAGTTCTATTGAACATACTGCTCATTTAATCTGGAATTACTTACAATCAGAATTAGCCTAATTTCATACTTAATGTTAACCCATCACTATTTAACGTGATGGGTTTTTATTACAATAACCGTTTTATTTTTCCATAAGCAGCCTTGGCCTCAGCATATCCTTGATTGTATAGCTTTTTCAGCTTTTTAGGGTTACGCTCAACACGGCTGACATCTGATTTCACTAATGGACGAATAATAACGACAAGTCCCTTTTCCTCCTGTTCCTCCAAATAGCGGATCGTATCATTGTAAACGATATGCCGTTTGCGAAGGGCCTTTAGCAGCCCTTGATAGTTCTTATATTTTCTTTTTCCAAGCCAATCAAACGACGACGCTTTCATATAGCCTTTGTTCCCGGTGAGCACAACGATATTTTTTGTATTCCCATCTGCTTGGGATTTTTGAATCGGTATTGGATCGGCAACTCCACCATCAAGCAACATCCTGCCATCATAAGAGATTTCCGGAGCAAAAAAAGGAATCGAACTGGAAGCGCGCAAAATCGTTATAATATCTTTTGTAAGGTGCTCTTTTCTGTAGTATACTGGTTCGCCTGTGACACAATCGGTAACACCGACGACAAACTGTTCCTTTGCTTCACAAAAAGCCTTCATATCAAATGGAACCAGCTCATTTGGAAGTTTATCGAAAATAAAGTCCATTCCAAATAATTCACGTTTTTTCAGAAAACGTTTATAGGATAGGTATTCCGGATGTGAGACATAATCAATATTCGCCATATAATTACGGTCTATTTGCCGTGAAATATAAGAAGAGCCATTACATGCACCGGCTGAAACACCAATTGTATATGGCACATATATATCCTGTTCCATCAAATACCGCAGAACTCCAGCTGTATATAATCCTCTCATTCCGCCGCCCTCTAGAACAAGACCTGTATTCTGCATAATAAGTAAACTCCTTTCACAGAGAATCCTTATTATTTTGCCTTCACCTATATAAATCAATTACACGTTTCAAAACTATTTCAGGGAATTTTTTACTATTCTATTGACAGTTTTAGTGTATTAACTGTATAGTACACATATCAGGTGTATGAACCACATAGTACACACACTAATAATTGGTTAAAAGCCATAGGAGATGAATTCATGAACATCATCTTTAATAACCGGGATCCTGTATATTTACAAGTTGTCCGTTACTTCAAAGAACAAATAGCTACCGGTCGGCTTGCAAGCGGAGATGAGATTCCTTCTCGACGTGAGCTTGCCAATCTTCTAAAAATAAACCCCAATACTGCTCAAAAAGCGTATAAGGAAATGGAGGAACAGGGATTGATTCACACAGAAAGGAATTTCCCAAGCCGAGTCACAACTGACAAGGTCATATTGTCAAGCGTTCGTCAGGAACTCATAGTTGAAGCCGTTGACACCTTTGTTCAGGCAATTAAACCGATTCAATTACCCGTAGATGAATTGTTGAGTATTGTCAAAGAAAAATATAATGCGGAACAAGAGTAAGGAGGGGATCTCATGTTAGAAGTAAAAAATGTAACGAAAAAATTTGGAAGAAAAAAAGTATTGGATGAAGTATCATTTACAGCCAACAAAGGGGAAATCACGTGTTTAATCGGTATAAACGGTGTTGGTAAAACAACGATTATGAAATCCATTATGGGCCTTACCCCTATTAATGGTGGAGAAATTCTTATAAACGGAGCTAATAGAACGAAGGATACGTATGAGAAAATCACATTTATTCCAGATACGTTCACGATGCTTTCGAACTTCACCATTATGGAGGCAATGGATTTTATGAATGATTTTTATGAAAGCTGGAACCAGGATCGTGCCGATGAATTATTAAGCTTTTTTAAATTGGATGAAAACGTACGGATTTCAACATTATCTAAAGGAAATACCGCAAAAGTGAATTTGCTATTAGGATTGGCCCTGGAAGTTGATTATGTTCTTATGGATGAACCATTCTCCGGTATCGATATTTTCAGCCGTGAACAAATAGCAGATGTTTTTACAAGCCACCTGATTGAAGATCGCGGCGTTATCATCACAACCCATGAAATCAACGATATTGAGCACCTCATTGATAAAGTTGTTTTGTTAAATGACGGAGTCGTTTATAAAGAATTTAATGCAGAAGAAGTTCGGAATAACGAAGGTAAGTCTGTCGTAGATGTGATGAGAGAGGTGTATAGAGGATGAATCGCTTTTTTAAGCTTGTGAATATGGAGTTAAATCGATTTTTTAAAATTTTATTTGGATTAATCATTGCTGTTTTTATTATACAGGTTGCCGGGTTAATCATCGAAGCTAACATCTACATGAGTGATGCTAATAAGTCATTAACGAATGGTGTCCCTATAGGAGTCTTTATTGATGAATTTGGTTATTACGGAATGGACAATTATGTAACTTCTATTTGGTTTAATGGTCCGATTGCCTTATGTGCAGGTGCCATCTTTTTATATATCTTTCTAATTTGGTACCGTGACTGGTCCGGTAAAGGTTCTTTTATCTATCGTTTATTAATGATTCCTACATCACGAATGAATATTTATTTTTCAAAATTAACGACTCTAATGGTACTTATACTCTCTCTAGTATCTATCCAGTTGATCCTCCTTCTAATTGAGTCAAAAATTCTGGAATGGTTTATATCAGCGGATTATTTAAATGAGGTATCTATCGGTAGCTTAATCAAGGGATCACAATTTATTACGATTATTCTCCCATCTACCTTCACAGAATTCGTTTTATATTATGGTGCAGGATTTATTGCTTTGAGCATCCTGTTCACGGTTATATTGCTTGAGCGCAGTTTCAAATGGAAAGGGATTATTCTTGGCATTCTGTATTGTGTAGCTGTTGTAGCTGTATTAGTAGCACCTATTATTTTAATTGAATTATTAGGATTAGGTAATTACGTTTATACATCTGAGCTAATCATCATTGAAAGCGTTACAGTCAGTATTTTAGGTATTATTTCCATTTTACTCAGCCGCTATTTATTAAATAAGAAAATAACTGTGTAAGGAGAGGAAAAAATATGAAAAAATATCAAAATTCTATTCTGATCCTGCTTGTTACCCTACTATCCATTTCAGTATTTTATATAAATCAGGCCTTTTCTTCCTCCACCCTCCCTGATTTTTACGTCAAACAAATAAATGGAGATACTAAAATCTTAGACACATTAGCATTGGAAGCAGATTATCAAGTAGGTGGATTCACAGAAACGTTTAATGTAACGAAAGAGGGATCCACTTATCGATCTGAATTACCTTTTTTTGAGCAGGTGGACTACGGGGAAAAATATTTAGAAACAGCGGAATTGAAAGATTTAGCAGATCAGTATCCTTCCTTTATGAGAGGAAAAATTTATAGTACCCAGTTGTATAATGATACGACTAAAGTAATTTTTGTCAACTCCAATTTTGACTATTCATCTAGACGAGGAATGCATAATTTTAGTTTAAAAATTGATCAACTTGATAAGAAAACAGAGGAAACGAAATCATTTGAAGTCGATTTGCCAAATCAAGGGGATATCTCGTATATCGAAATCCTTGATACTCAAATTTTTATGAATGAATTACGCGTAATGACGCGCCAAAGTTTAAACGAGAGCGAGAAAGAAACACTTCATGAATATACAATTGACCTTAAAAAGGAGAAAATAGTTGACGATAATTCCATTTTGATAACTGAACAACCAACGGAGCAGCAAAGTATTTATATAACCAGTTTAACAGATACTAACCCGACGCAAGCTCGTACTCATTTTACATTTCAGATAGATAAGACTATCCATACAGATGAAAGCAACCAAACAGTTAGCCGTGACTTATATGTATACAACTATAAAACAAGTAAATTAGATAAGTTGATCCTTCCGAGTGATTTAACGAAACAACTATTACAAGAAGATGATTTTAGTTTTAATATAGCTTATGATCAAACTTCATTATATGCTTCAGCTATTAAAGATGAGAACGGAAAGAAAATAGTTGCTATGGTTAAATATGATTTTGAGAAACAAAAAATCACAAGGGACCATAAAATCCAAGTTAACTCAGAGATGATTGATCACAATATAAATGTATATCACAACAAAATGATTCTCACTTATAGAGGGGAAAAATACAAACCTTATATAAGCATCTTTGATTTCGATGAGGGAAAATCCATATTCGAGGGAACGATTGAGACAAAAAGCAACAATCAAAAGATAGCCTATGAGGATCTCTATTTATACCAGGTCACTGGTCTATAATGTAAACAAAGTCTAAAATTCTTTTGTTTTGTCCACTTCAAAAAGGGAATACAATAACCAAAAGATGATTTGGAGGAATTTCCCATGTACTATGTTTATTTTGAAACGGAGCCAAGGCTTTTGCATGAAGGAACGAAATACAACGTGGAGGTTCCTACCCGAGAGTTACAGGATCAAATAGCCAGTGACCTTGAAAAATATGGAGAGGTATTCAATGTACAAAAATTAGATGCCCCTGTGGATCAATTCCCTGTGCTGACAAAAGAAACCTATAAACGAAATATTTAAAAACGGAAAGGTGAATGGCTAGTGAGCCATTCACCTTTCTTCACACCATTTGGAGATGCAATTTTATCAATCTGTTTTACGTGCGTATTTAAATGGGAGAATGACATATTCACATGTACCGACTATATCATCTTCATTTATGTAGCCCAATCCATTACGGCTATCCCGGCTGTTTAACCGATTGTCTCCCATCACAAAATAATAATTTTTAGGAACCTTTACTGGATCAAAGTCACCTGTTTTATTCATTTTCAGTAAATCAACTTCTCCCTGTTCATCAGGCAGATAGGGTTCATCTTTTTGCTTGCCGTTGATATAAAGTGAATCATTCTTATATTCAACCTTTTCGCCAGGCAACCCTATAATCCGCTTTACATAGTATTTATCATTTTCTTCATCTCGAATGACCACTATATCCTGATGATCAACTGAACCGCTATACGTCGCTAACTTATTGACCAAGACTTTTTCATTATTATAAAGTGTTGGTTCCATTGAGGCTCCTTCTACAATAAAAAAGGAGATGATGAATGTTTTCACAAGGTAAGCTAAGACGATTGCAAATGCGATAGAGATAATCCAACTTCCTACTTCAGTTTTAAATAACTTCCTCAACCGCAGTCTCCTTCTTTCAAGCATGATTCCTCTATTGTCTCTACATTTAATTCTTATATTTTATACCCATATAATATGCTAAGATACCTACAAACGATATTACATTTTCATTACGATTAATTTACGTCTACTAAGGGAATACAATAACATCCATTCTTTTCTTTCACGTGAGGAGTGAAACTCCAGTATGTTGCACTTATCAAAAAATCATGATCCAAATAAAAATGAAATTCTTTTGTCTAAATGGCTCCCTTCAAACCAAACTGCAGCAAGTCTGGCAAAAGAGACGTTTACATTACTTAATGAAAAATTAAATAAGTTTTCCCCTCTTTCCATGCCTAATCGGAAGCCACTAAGGGATTTAAAATATGCTTTTCCCCGTCTTTTATTGACAACAAGCAGACAGCCTGAGATAAAAAATCCAGCTGGCTGCACGATCTTGAACGGTCATCCTTATCCAGAATGGAAAAAGAAATTGGATGAAGAGTATCAGCATTTGAATCAAAAGATCCAGGAACAGATTAATGTAACCGACTATGGTGCTGTTGGTGATGGGATAACAGATAATACAAAAGCGTTTGAGGCTGCTCTTGGTAAAGGAAAGCGAATGGTTTATATTCCAGAAGGTGTTTTTATTGTTAAGGGAATTAAGCTTCCCTCCTACACATGTCTTATAGGAGAAGGAAAAGATAAAACGATTCTTAAATTAGCCAATGAATCACCAAAAAAAGCCATTCTTATTACAAACTCCAGTCCAATTCGTGGTAATCATCATATCCTCGTACAGGGGATGACACTTGACTGGAATGTAGAAAGACTTCCGCAAAGTGAGCGAACCAGTTCTGGTAATAACCGCTCCAGCTGTTTAACATATGCACATGTCTCCTATGGATGGGTGAAGGATGTTGCAGCCCGAAATGCAGGATTGCACTGTTTTGATGTTTCGGCTGCCTACTATACCTATTTGGGCGATGGCACACGTTCGAGATGGCCGAGCCAATATATATGGTTAGATCATCTTTCTGGCTATGGATTTGGAGATGATGGAATAACAACACATCATAGCAGCCATATTCTGATTACAAACAGCCATATGTGTGATCCAAGCGGAAGAGCTCATATGAAGGGATTCTCTAATTCAAATGGGTTTGAGCTGGATGATGGCTCTGACGATGTTTGGCTGATTAATAATTCTTCAACCAGATGCTTTGGAGGAGTTGAAATCAAGGCACATCATACATCATCAGCTGCTTCCAATGTCCATATAATCGGACATATATCAATCCATGATAATCGCTCCTATAACTTTAGACATATTGGCCACCATCTCGAATCAGAACCACAGTCTAAATCTGCCTTTAATATAACGGCGACAAATATCGTGGCAATTGCACCGATATTCACTGATCTATATGAAGGCTCAGCTCCAAGATGTCTAGTCGTATCAGCCTATCAAAATGTGGTTATTAACCATTTCACTCTGCTCGGAGATTCGAATTATGATTATCAAAGGAATCCAATGGTTTCCATTCAATATAAATCTCGTCATATCACACTGACAAATATAACAATAGAAAATTTCCAAACTGCGGGTACGGATATAAAAATAGTTGGCGGCAGGCAGCATACCGATGACATTCGTTTAAGTACTATTTCCATAAAAAACTCAGCTCCAACTGCCATCGATATTGGTAAAGGCGTAGCAAAAGCAACTATATCAAATGTACAGGCTGAATCAAAGATTGGAGATATCGCAATTAAAAATGCCAACCATAATGCCGAGCTGAATGGTATTCATACGGTTGGATATAAGACACCCATTTTGGTTAAGTCTAAAAATTTAATTAAAACTTAAACTTCTAATTCTAATCCTCCACCTCTTCGCATATACATTTACGATCTTTCCTGTAAAATGTGTGAAGAGGTGACTATTTCGTGAATCGGATTGCAGAAGTCCTCAATCAACTCCTTTCATCAATTAAAGACCTAATAAACGATATATTGACTTTTATTTATTATAGCGGGCTGCTCTTCATCATTGGCTGGACACTTTATCAATTGTTATGGGGTGATGTGAAACCGCTTCCCATTTCAACTGCCGTTCCTCCTACATGGTGGACGGAATATGTGATTAAACCACTGATCTCCTCCACCTTTCTGCTAACCATATTGAAGGGAATCTTCTTATTATCAGTCTGGATTATACTATTTTTAATTATTCCAAGTACAACGAGGCAACTCAAACGTTTCAAGCTATTCCAAATGGAGTTTGAAGTGGAGGATAAAGAAACTGCAGCGGTTGCCTTTATAGAATTGCAAAGCTCAAAAGCAACCCTTCTATCAGCAATGTATTCAGATGCAAGCATAGGAAAATTATTCACATTCCTTGATGAAGAAACGATGGAGGTGAATTATTTTTCCGCACTTGATTACTTTTTGGAGGACTTCAAAATCAGTTATAAACAAAGATATAATATTGCCTTTGAATGCGAAACCAAGGATTTACATCAGCTTATCGGAGTCGAACGGGAATATGCCATACTTTCAAAAGAAACCGGCGATCCCGAGGTGTTAAACTGGGAAGCTCCCCTTGTAAAAATAAAGAAAAACAGACTTGTTTTCCATTTCAACTATCGTGGAACTGATAAGGTGACCATATTGTCCAGCTATTCTTCTCAATTTGATGTCATTGATAAACAAAACATTTTATTTTTGCATTATGCCCTGATGTATCAAGCTGAAAATATTGAATATGCCCTTATGGTTGAAAAAGAAGAATGGCCCTTTGCCAAAACCCCTACTTAAAGGGGTTTTGTTTGTTTACAAAAAAATGCCCTTATTCACATGGTAATAAGGTCATAGTTTAATATAGATGCTCATATAAGATGTCTGTTATTTTGGAACTGTTGCGAATACTTCTTTAGCATATCCTGAACCACTTTGTTATTGGATGCCAGTTCTGTTGGATCTTTTGCGCTTAGCTTCCCCACTTGCTTTTGGCTAAAGGGCTTAGCAAACTTCTCTCCTTTTTTATAACGATCATATAAATTTTGGATATTGTCCATAATGGTTCCCCTCCCATCATAGTCCTCACTTATATATATTCAGTTCTTTGGAAAAAATCGCCATCTATTTGTCTAGCTAACTAGTATTTTTTTTGTGCGTTGATTTTCTGTCATAAAAGGTAATCCTATATAAAGTTTATTTTACTGTTTTAAATTCGTATAAATTGTGATAGGATAAAAAACTGTTTAGTGAACACGAAAAAATGTTATTTGGTGTTTTATTATGAGATATAGTACGATGATATTGGCATTTACAGCAAACAGGTTATATTATGAATCAATACACTAACTTTACAAAGAAGAAATGGAGATTAAATAAATATGCAGCAGAGCAAATCTTCAATCCACTCATTCCGGCAAATATTCTTCCTATACATAGGTTTTATCATTTTATTTGCCTTTTTGTTATGGATACCCCAGTCCAAT
Source organism: Pradoshia sp. Z6_59 (assembly GCF_058267515.1). Taxonomy (NCBI): domain Bacteria; kingdom Bacillati; phylum Bacillota; class Bacilli; order Caryophanales; family Bacillaceae; genus Pradoshia; species Pradoshia sp. Z6_59. The sequence goes on along the minus strand of NZ_JBZCPP010000022.1, from coordinate 29,259 downwards.
TCCACCGGGTTTTCTATAATGGATTCTCTATTTCTGTCCACAAGTGCCTTAAGCGTTACAGGACTTACTACAATAGATGTAGGAACAGAATTAACCAGGGTGGGGCAATCCATCTTAATGGTGGAAATGCAGCTTGGCGGAATCGGGATTGTTGTATTAATCAGTTACCTGTTTGTCGTGATGGACAAGAAGATTACGGTATCAAGTATGCTACTTTTATCCAAGGACCAAAACCAGTCAAAACTAAGTTCCATTACATCTCTTGGAATTTCGGTTTTAGTCATTGCGTTATTAGTAGAAACGATTTGTTTCTTTATATTATTAGGGGAGGTACGACCCCGATATGATGATTTTTGGGATGCGGCATTCGTTTCAGCCTTTCATGCAGTAGCAAGCTTCACAAATTCCGGATTTGATTTATTCGGTGATAGCCTGATTTCATTTAAACATAATCATCTTTTCCTAATAACAACGGCTATAACAATCTTCTTAGGAAGTCTGGGCTATCCAACATTGGTAGAGTACTTCTTATCTTTTAGAAGGAAGAAAAGTTTGTTTACAAAGATTAATATAAGACTTCATTTTCTCCTACTATTTATCGGTATGGCTATATTTTTCTTATTGGAAACAAATAATTCGTTTAGCGGACTTTCCATTTGGGAAAAACTATCGAATTCATTGTTTTTTTCAGCGACAGCAAGAAATGGCGGGCTGACAACCATAGATGTCTCCCAAGTAACCATTACAACGTTTATGTTTCTAACCTTATTTATGTTTATAGGAGGAGCCTCTTCAAGTACAGGTGGCGGTATAAGGCTGACAACCTTTGCTGTATTACTTTCAAAGGTATTGTCAGTGGCAAAGTCACAAAAAGAGGTTGTCATTTATAAAAAAACCATTGCTCAGGAAGCAGTCGATAAATCCTTTATGGTTTTCTTTACTTTTATGGCATTGTTTTTTGGTTCTACGATTTTATTGACCATGCTACAAACGCATCCTTTAGAACCATTGATGTTTGAAGTGCTATCTGCCCTGACAAATACAGGCTTATCATTTGGGATTACATCTGAATTAACACCTGTTTCAAAATCGATTTTAATCATGTTGATGATTATCGGCCGCATAGGAGTTTTTAGTTTTATATATACCATCTTTAAAGTAGAAAAAGTTAAAACAAGATATTTAAAAGAAGACTTAGCAGTAGGCTAAAAAGGAGATACTTTTCATGAAATCATACTTAGTCATTGGAGCAGGAAGATTTGGTACTGGCATCGTAAAAGAATTATACAAACAACATTGTGAAGTAATAGTTACGGATCGCAGTGAAAAAAATCTTGAGAGTCTAGATGAATATTCGACTCATGCGATTGTCGGTGATTTCCGTGATCCGCTTGTGCTCGATGAACTGAAGATTGACCAATTCAATGCGGTCTTTGTTGCAATCGGCTCTGATGCCTTTTCAGCTATATTAATTACAAAAAAACTAAAAGAACGAAAAGCAAAAAAAATTATTGCCAAGGCTAACAATCGAGAGATCGGTGAAATTTTAAAAAGCCTTGGTGCTGATCGCATCATCCTTCCTGAGGAAGAAGCTGGACGGAAAGTGGCACGTCAGGAATTATTAACAGGAGTCATTGAATATATTGAAATCACGAAGGATATTTCTGCAATTGAAATGCAAGTACCTGAAACAATGCATGGAAAGTCGTTGAACGAATTGAATTTTTCAAGAAAATTCGATATTACGGTGTCCTTAGTCCTTCGTAACGGACAGCCAATATTATCGCATTTTGCAGATCTCAAATTACAAGAAGGCGACGACTTTTTACTGATTGGCTCAAATTCCAGTATTGAAAAGTTCAAAAAGAAATATAAATAAAGGTGGGTTGCTATGTTAATCGGGCATGTGAAGGCAATTATGCGCCATCCTGTTAAATCCTTTACAGGTGAACACGTTCAGGAAGCTAATGTAATGCCCTATGGTCTTTATGGGGATCGCAGTCATGCTTATATAGACAATAGCCGTACAAATAAGTTTCTGACAATCACTCAGGCTCCGATCATGGCAAGTTACCAGGCATCCTTTATGGGTCCTGACAGCTTAGATGCCTATCCACCAATCGAAGTGATTATGCCTTCAGGACAAAGAGTAACGTGGAATCACCCTGAATTGATTAAGGAGCTCGAAGCGGCAGCAAACAGGAGTATTACTCCTGTACAATTCACCCCGAATGATGTGCCACTTGGCGCAATAGAGGAAGAACATTTATTGCTCGTAACAGATGCCTCTCTAAAGGAATTAGAAAGGCAAAAAGGAAGTCTGATAGACTATAAACGGTTTCGCCCTAACTTGGTCCTCGATTTAACTGAAAAGCAACCATATATAGAAGATACCTGGTTTGGAAGACGTCTTTTGATTGGTGAATCGGTTGAAATACAAGTTAACCGACATTGTGAAAGATGCATGATTATTACCATTAACCCTGAAAACAGCGAGAAGGATCCTTCTCTATTAAAAATCATTAATAAAACTCGTCAGAATTGTTTCGGTGTATATGCCTCCGTCCTTAAAACCGGAAAAATTCGTAATGGTGATAAGGTACAATTAGTTTAAGATTCTATTATTCTATACTAGTTGTTAGCTCAAGAATCATAGTAATAAGCATAAACAAGGGAACCCTTTTGGTTCCCTATTTTACTAATTTTAATGATTTCTTATTGGTAGATTCGTGTTTAGAATATCCGCAATTAATCACCAGTATCAGGAATAAAAATTCCTTAACTTTCAGGACAATTGCACTGTTTTGTCTTTGCCATAAACTACTTATTAAATACACTTTTCTCCCTGTATCCCTTTCTCCCCCACTATGATCCATGTTGAATTTTAATAGAAAACCCTATAGAAATACTAGATAGTAATAAAAAAAGAATCCAAATGGATTCCTTTTTTTCAAACCTATTCATTTTTTAATCTGATTAGTAAGCAGACCATCCTGCATCCGCTGCCAATACTACACCATTAATATAGGAAGATTCATTGCTTGCCAAGAAAAGGGCAATGTCTGCAATTTCTTGTGGCTTAGCAGCACGAGGCATTAAACTAACACCACGCGTTGCATATTGTAATCCTTCCATATCCATACCATCCACTGAACTGGTTAACCCAGTCTCAACTTGGGCCGGTGCGATTCCATTGCAACGAATACCTTGCGGGCCATAATGAGATGCAATATTTTTAGTCATGCCTGTAACTGCATGTTTAGCCGCAGTATACGTAAATCCGCCACGTCCACCAGTTAAACCGGTAATGGAGGAAAGGTTCACGATTACGCCGCTGCCCTGAGCCTGGAAGTATGGCAATACTTTACGTGTACCGCGCATTACACCGCCAACATTAATATCCATTACGCGGCTCCAAACTGCATCTTCTACATTATGAGCAGCCTGCATTTTGTCTAATACACCTGCACAGTTAACTAAAATATCTACGCGACCAAATGTGGCCACAGTTTCTTCCACCATTTTTTGAACATCTTCTTCAACTGCCACATTGACTTTTACACCCATTATCTCAACATCTTGCGCTTTAAATTCATTGACAGTAGCTTGCAATGCTTCTTCATTGAAATCGGCGATTACCAGCTTTGCCCCTTCTTCCGCATAGCGTGTCGCAATTGATTTACCAATACCATTCGCTCCACCTGTAATAATGGCTACTTGGTCTTGCAATCTTCCCATTGTTCATCCTCCTAATCATCGTTAAATTAATTGGCAGATTCATGTATGGATCATAAATCAGGGCGATGAATTCTATAACTTACTGTTATGATAGATTAAAGTTCCAGTTTTATTTATAGAAACACAGCATTTGATATTCCAATATATCAAATCTAGGAAGTAACTTTTAAGAGATTCATCGTTCAGATACCAATCTTGACTTGTTAAAAACTCCACATTTCCTCTGCCTTATCAACTTTTGTTTAGCATTATGTATCTTTCTATTACAATTAAACTATACATGATATTTTTTTTAATTTCAAAAGATTCTTGATATATCATAATAATTTGCATTGAATAATAACCTTCGAGCCTCAAAATCAAAATATAGCCATATCTGCAAAGGGAAGTGGCTTTGTTTTATTTTTTATTCTCTATTTTAGATGAAAATATCCAGCTAAAATTATCTAAAAAATAAACCTCTATTCATAGATAACTATTATTTTAATAAACTAAAATACTTTTCCAGAATAATGAAAACGGATTATTTTACGTGTTAATAGGGTATTAGATAGTTGTAGCATTTATGTAGTATAAACATAGGAAAGATGAGGTGTCAGGTGTCATGTATAAAGAGTTAGCGGATGTTTTTTCTCTCATTGAGGACGATATGCTATTAACGCGATGAGTACAGAAATCTCACCGGGCAAACTGGCGGACTGTGTACTTACGATCTCAGAATATGAAGGATATACATTCCCTGCATTAGAAAAAACCTTGAGATGACACTGCATATTTTCTCTTGGGATGAATATAATTTTGAACTAGGTCATCCGGTTTATGTAGCATTCATAGGTGTACATATGTTGTTATAGAGTTTCAGAATATAAGTCTGTGGAAAATTAATTTTATCATGTAAAGGAGACTGCCTTATGGGTTTCTGGTCAACTGTTTTCGCAATCATAGTCGCATTGGTTCTCTTCTCAATATGCGGTTAAATAAGAGACAAAAGAAGGATTTGTTATTTTTCATTGTGCCGCTGATCCTTTTTCAAATGAATGAATTAATTAAAGCGGATGTACAAATTCCTGTCCTCGGATATCTGCTGCGATGTCATTTCAATGACTACCTAGGAGGCATCTCCTTTGCAGCATACCTGAACTTTGTTCTGTCTCTAAGTAACTGGACTTCGTTTCAGCTAACCAAGATCCATCACTTCCTCGTTGCCGGTTTATTTTGTGGAATCTGTTGGGAGGTCATAACTCCTCTATTTATAAAAACGAGTACCGGTGATGCTTGGGATATTATTGCGTATATCTTGGGGATGCTGACATACTGGTATTATGGTAGAAAATTGGCATCTAAAACAAATAAATAAGTACGATGATAAATGTAAAAGAGACGACCAAATGGTAATGACTCCTAAAAATTAGAGTGAAAAACTAAATTTTGGGTCGATACAAAGGATCGTCTCTTTGTAGTTTCTTTTATTTTAACTAATACCAAATTATAGCTTCATGAGTAGGCACGTCTCGCAAATGATACTATAAAAAAATGATTGCCCACAGAAAATGATGGCGGGTTCTTCTTACTTATCGGGCGTGGAATTCACCAATAGTGAACACCATAATAATTTCATTCATATCTGCAGAGCACTTCTTTAAGATAAATGGCTAATTTCCGGTTCTATTCAGAATAGCCTTCTGTTCAATTAATTGTTTAAACTCCTCATCCAACGCACTGTACTTAGAATCACCTGGTGTTAATAAACTCAATTGACTTAAGACCGCAGCTAATTTTGTCTCTACGACCATAAGTTCTTCTTCGATCGTCTTATTTATTGCAGGTATTTGTCCGGTCGGATTTCGATTGTTTCTTTCAACGCGGTTAATGATTTTTTCATCAATAACCAACAGCTTGTTACATAGACGTTCAATTAAATATTGATCATGTGACACAATTACCAAGGTCCCGGCAAAGGTTGAAAGAGTCTCCTCCAATTGTTCTCTGCTCGGTAAATCGAGATGATTAGTCGGTTCATCCAGTATCAACAAGTCATAACCTTCCATCAGCATTTGAACTAGCTTGATTTTCGTACGCTGCCCCATCGATAGGGAGGAAATCGGTTCATCTACTTGTCTTGCTGTAATCCCGAGATTCGCCAAGTACGTTTTTGCCTTAAATATCGAATCCCTTTCATAAAGTCCAAGTGCTTCTATTGGTTTCTTATGAACCGGGAGATCACCAACATCCTGACTTAAGTAACCGATTTTCAGAGTAGGACTTTTCCATAACTCTCCGCCGCTGATGGGCTCTTGATCTAGAATCAGCCGAATTAGCGTTGTTTTCCCCGCGCCATTAGGACCAACGACGCCAATTGACTCCCCGTGTTTTATATAAAAATAACTGCTTTGGAAAACTGTATGCTCTCTATATTGCTTTTTTAAATCCTTTGCCTCCACTATCCGTTTACCGTGCTTGTCCGCCGCCTGAAAATCAAATTCAATCTTTACTTCATCAGCAGGCTTTTCTATTCTTTTTTTTGTAAGTTCCGCTTCCAGCCTTTTTCGCTTGGATTTAACCTGTATATCCTTCTTCTTGGCCTTAACTCGGTAATATTCTTTTTTGCCCATTAATTTTCTTTCAGAGGCAGTGCCATGCTTCGTTGAATCACGGTGTGCCTTTTCTGACCAATTCTTCAATTGATTCATTTGCGCTTCTACCCGTTTGATTTCTTTCTGTTGTTGATCATATTGATGCTGCTGAATTCTTCTGTTTTCTTCTTTTTGTTTCTTATAAGCACTGTAATTGCCAGTGTACTCATGCGCAATACCATCCTCAATTTCATATATACGTTTAACAGCCAGGTCCAGGAAGTATCGATCATGTGAGATGATAATGGCCGCACCTTGATAGGATGCAAGCTCCTCTACCAGCCAAAGAATCCCATCAAAGTCTAAATGATTGGTTGGTTCATCCAGAATTAATAAATCAGGTTTGGTTGACCAAATATGTGCGAGTGCAAGCTTTAAACGTTCTCCCCCGCTTAAATGGTCCAATCGTTCTTGATTCCACAACTGTGACCCTTCTAATCCAAGCTGACTCGTCAGCTCAAACATTCCAGCCTCAGCCCCGGTCTCCAACATGGATTGAAAGATACTGGCTGTATAGTCAATTGACTGCCGCAGATATCCTATACTGACATGATCTTTCCCAAAACTAATATTCCCTTTATCCGCTTGAATTGCTCCTGTCATAATATTGGCTAACGTTGTTTTACCTGCCCCGTTATAGCCAATCAGCCCAATTCTATCCCCAGATTCTATAATCATATTTATATTCTTTAAAATCGTTCTTTCACCATAGCTTTTTTGTATTTCCTTCAGACTTAGCATATTCATTCTCACCTCTTAAAATTAACAACTAAAAACCCCAACAGAAGCCTATTGGGGTGTGAACATCGTTTATCAACAGAGGTATACAAATATGAATACAGCTATGGCAGCTGAATCCTTTATTTATACTCTATTCAATGAAAGAACGTGTTATGGGCACACTAATCCAATTTTCAGGCTTCTGTTTTTATAAAAAAACATCGCAGAAAACAAGATTAGATTCTCATCGTCCCAATATCAGTCCTTTACCATTTATTATTTACAGTATATGCCAGCTACTTGAACGATGTCAAACTGTTCTAAAACTATTATGACTTTTCAGTCACTGAGGATTTGCTAAAATCTATTTCCTAGTATGGATTTCATTCCCATGATTATACATAAAAAAAGCAGCTTAAAGAACAAGGATCTTTAAGCTGCTTTATTGATATTATTTAGATTCCATCCATTCAGTATGGAAAATGCCTTCTTTATCTACACGCTCGTATGTGTGAGCTCCAAAGTAGTCACGTTGTGCCTGTAATAGATTTGCAGGCAATGTTTCTGCACGGTAGCTGTCATAGTAGGACAATGCTGCTGTAAAGCATGGTACCGGAATACCAGCCTGAACAGCTGCTACAATTACTTCACGCAACGCTTCCTGATAGCTTAATGCAATTTCTTTGAAATAATCGTCCAAAAGAAGATTCTTAAGGTTAGGATTGCGATCATAAGCATCTTTAATCTTTTGAAGGAATTGGGCACGAATGATACATCCGCCACGGAAGATCATCGCAATATCACCATACTGAAGATCCCAGTTGTATTCGTCAGATGCAGCTTTCATTTGCGCAAAGCCTTGAGCATATGAACAAATTTTGCTCAAATATAAAGCTTTTCGAATTGCTTCGATAAATGCTGCTTTATCTCCGGCAAATGGTTTAACTTCAGGACCTGATAATACTTTAGAAGCTTCCACACGTTCTTCTTTCAGCGCAGATAAGAAACGCGCAAACACAGATTCAGTAATGATTGGCAGTGGTACACCAAGATCCAATGCACTTTGACTTGTCCACTTTCCAGTTCCTTTTTGGCCCGCTTTATCAAGGATCACATCTACCATCGGCTTACCGGTTTCTTCATCTTTTTTCGTAAAGATGTCAGCTGTGATTTCGATTAGATAGCTATCAAGTTCACCTTTATTCCATTCGGAGAAAACTCCATGAAGTTCATCAGCATTAAGCCCTAGAATATGGCGTAATAAAGCATAGGATTCGGAAATCAATTGCATATCTCCGTATTCAATTCCATTGTGAACCATCTTCACATAATGGCCAGCCCCATCCGGCCCAATATATGTACAACAAGCATCATCGCCAACTTTAGCAGAAATTGCTTTTAGAATTGGAGCTACAAGCTCGTATGCTTCCTTTTGTCCTCCAGGCATAATAGAAGGACCTTTTAATGCTCCCTCTTCACCACCGGATACACCAGTCCCAATAAAATGGAAGCCTTGCTTGCTTAATTCTTCATTACGGCGCTGCGTATCTTTAAAGAACGTGTTACCGCCATCAATCAGGATATCCCCTTTATCAAGATAAGGAGTTAATTGGGCAATTGTTGCATCAGTTGCTGCTCCCGCTTTAACCATGATTAAGATTTTACGCGGCGTTTCCAATGAGTTTACAAATTCTTCGATTGAATAGGTAGGATGAACATTTCTGCCTTCCGCCTCTTTCATCATAGCATCTGTTTTTTCAGGTGAACGATTATATACTGAAACGGAATATCCACGGCTTTCAATATTAAATGCTAAATTCTTACCCATTACGGCAAGACCGATTACACCGATTTGTTGTTTTTCCATCTGTAAACATTCCTTTCATTGATTTATTCGCTATATTAAATCGTATTAACTTTAGCAATTTTACACTATTTTCGCAAGTGCTATGAATTAGTTTCCCTTGTCATTACTAGGTTTGGGACGTTTTAAGAAGTCCTTGCTAAAACTGGTATTAGCATCCACTTTATTGTTATCTATTTCTATCCCTTTTCGGATAATTTTATCCCCAAACTTTTTGGTTAGCTTTTCCACAGTCGTATCCAATTTCACTTCTTTTTCATCCTGATCAAAAGAAAAAATGTCCAATTGCTTAATTGCTTCCTGCTGTTCCACTACTTCATTTGCTGTTACCCCTAATAGCCTAACTGGATTTCCATTCCAATGCTTTGAAAAAAGATCTCGTGCATGGCTATATAGATCTTCAGCCTTATGAATAGGATTTTGAAGGGTTTTACCTCGAGTTACTGTTTTTCGATCCTTATAACGAATCATTATTTGAACTTTTATGGTCAGCAGTTCCTTCTTCTTTAACCGAGCAGAAACTTTTTCACTCAAACGATGCAGGACTTCAAATAATTCCTGCTGATTTGTTACATCTCTTGGTAATGTGGTTGAATTCCCAACACTTTTAAAATCATATATCGACTCAGGATCTACCACACGTCTGTCAATGCCATTAGCTCTTTCTCTTAATCGCACCCCATTAATTCCAAGCAGCTTTTTAAGCGAAACCTCATGTGCATTGGCCAAATCACCAATTGTTTCAATTTTTATTGATGATAGTTTTTCAGCTGTTTTCTGGCCCACTCCATGCATCTCTCCAACCGGTAGATGCCATAGTTTAGCCTGAACTTCACGCTTTCTAAGAATCGTAATTCCCATTGGTTTTTTCATATCTGAAGCTGTTTTCGCCAAAAACTTATTTGGAGCTATACCTATACTGCAAGGCAAATCCATCGTTTCCATAATCCTTTTTTGAATTGTCTGGGCTATTTCAACTGGTGATCTTTCCCCACAATAATCGGTAATATCCAAATACCCTTCATCAATCGAAACTGGTTCTACAAGCGGTGTATACATCCTCAACAAATCAAAAATACCTTGAGAGGCAGCTCGGTACCGGTCGAAATTAGGTTCCATCAGGATAAGGCCGGGACACAGCTTCTGCGCCTGCCAAATAGGCATAGTCGTTTTCACTCCATGTTTACGCGCTGCATAGCTGCATGTCACGATAATCCCTCTTCTTTCTTTTGCATTCCCGGCAATCGCCAACGGCTTGCCTTTCAATTCGGGATTATGTGCCATTTCAACTGAGGCGTAGAAGCTATTCATATCCACATGTAAAATGACTCTTCCGCCTTTTTTTACTTGACGTTGTTCCATCTCTTAAACCCTCTTATTCCCTTATATTCACTGTTTATCCGGCACTAAACAATATTATGTAAAATGGCCACCGGAATAATCCAGTGGCACCTTGAACGAACACTATTATTTAGATGGACTTGCTACTTCTTCAATAATCGCAAGTACCATTTCACCAAGTTTATTAAGCTCAGCAATTGGCATTTTTTCGCTTGTTGTATGGATATCCTCATACCCTACCGCAAGATTAACTGTAGGAATGCCGTGTCCAGCAATGACATTTGCATCACTGCCTCCACCGCTATGCTGAAGTTTTGGTTCACGACCGATTTTAACGGCTGCTTTTTTAGCAACTTCCACCACATGGTCACCATGGTCATATTTGAAACCAGGGTACATGACCGTTACTTCCACTTCAGCAGAACCGCCCATTTCTGCAGCTGTTGATTCGAAGGCATCTTTCATTTTCGCAACTTGAGCTTCCATCTTCTCAGGAATCAAAGAGCGTGCTTCCGCTAGAATTTCTACGTGATCACAAACGATATTTGTTTGAGTACCACCCTCAAAGCGACCGATATTGGCAGTTGTTTCTTCGTCAATTCGTCCAAGTGGCATTTTGGCAATGGCTTTAGCCGCAATTGTAATCGCAGAAACACCTTTTTCCGGTGCAACTCCTGCATGCGCTGTTTTACCTTTAATAACAGCCTGAACTTTAGCTTGTGTCGGTGCTGCAACAATAATGTTACCTACCGCTTCATCACTATCCAATGCAAAACCGTATGTAGCCTTAATAAGAGAACGATCCAATACCTTTGCACCAACTAAGCCAGATTCTTCACCTACTGTAATGATGAACTGGATTGTGCCATGCTCAATATTGTTTTCTTTTAATACACGGATAACTTCCAGCATAACGGAAAGGCCAGTTTTATCATCTGCCCCAAGAATAGTTGTGCCATCAGTTACTACATAACCATCTTTAATAGAAGGTTTTACACCGTTACCAGGAACAACCGTATCCATATGAGAAGTAAAATAAATCGTATCAACACCTTCTTTAGTGCCAGGCAGTGTACATATTAAGTTGCCTGCTCCAAAGCCGGTAAGTTCCTTTGCATTGTCCTCGTAAACGTCTAGTCCGAGAAGACTGAATTTATCTTTTAAGATTTTTGCTATTTGTCCTTCATTTTTTGTTTCAGAATCAATTTGTACTAATTCTAAGAATTCTTGTAATAATCTCTCTTCATTAATCAATTGTCTTCCTCCTATCAGGAATAAGTTACTTTATAAGTATACCGATGTTTTTGTCATAAGAAAAGAGCAGGCGCTTGACATCTGTCAGACAGTTTTTCCCTTTGCAAATGATAATTTTGGGTAATTCTCTTTTTCAGGAATGAAGTGTACGCTTAGTATCATTTAGAATTCACAAGTCTTTTATTCAGCTTTCTAATAATCAGATAAAGTTGGTCTTTATTATAAAATATAGTCTAAAAGAAAAGAGCCCTTAATAGGACTCTTCAATTGATTAAAGCGGAATATTTCCATGTTTTTTTGACGGCCTTGATTCTTTTTTTGTTCGAAGCATCTCTAAGGCCTGTGCCAATTTAATTCGGGTTTCTCTTGGATCGATAACATCATCGACCATCCCTTGACTTGCCGCTATATATGGATTGGCAAATTTTACGCGGTATTCTTCAATTTTTTGTTGGCGTACAGCTTCAGGATCAGAGCTATTGTTAATTTCTTTAGCAAAAATGATATTGGCTGCACCCTGTGGCCCCATTACAGCGATTTCAGCATTCGGCCAAGCATAGACAAGATCAGCCCCAATCGATTTACTGTTTAAGGCTACATATGCTCCCCCATATGCTTTTCTTAAAATCACCGTTAATTTTGGAACGGTTGCTTCCGAATAAGCATACAAAATTTTTGCACCATGCCGAATAATTCCTCCATGCTCCTGTTTAATTCCCGGAAAAAATCCAGTTACATCCTCAAATGTAATAATCGGGATATTAAATGAATCACAGAAACGGATAAATCTTGCCGCCTTATCAGAAGAATTGATATCGAGTCCTCCCGCCATATATTTCGGTTGATTACATACCAAACCGACAGTTTCACCTTTAATTCTTGCTAATCCAATCACTAGGTTACGGGCAAAACTCTCTTGAATTTCAAAGAAGGAATCCTGATCGACTACTGCACTTACAACCTTCCTAACATCATAAGGACGGATACCGTCATAAGGTACCAATTCGGCAATATCAGGGCAATAATCATTTTGCTCAGTCCATTCACTTACCGGGGGTTTTTCTTCATTATTTAAAGGCAGATAAGAAAGCAATTTCCTTACCAAACGTAATGTTTCTTCCTCAGTTTTTCCTTCAAAATGTGCATTTCCACTAATAGAATTATGGACTTTCGCTCCGCCCAAATCCTCTGCACTAATTTTTTCCCCAGTCACGGTTTCTATCACTTTTGGACCGGTGATGAACATCTGGCTTGTTTGATCCACCATAAAAACGAAATCAGTAATTGCCGGAGAATATACGGCACCACCTGCACACGGGCCCATGACAACTGATATTTGCGGTACAACTCCCGAGTAGATAACATTGCGATAAAAAACCTGACCATATCCATCCAGCGAGGTGACGCCCTCCTGAATTCTCGCTCCACCGGAATCATTTAATCCTATTATTGGAGCTCCGTTTTTAGCAGCCAAATCCATAATGGATGATATTTTCTTAGCATGCATCTCACCTAGCGCTCCGCCAAATACAGTAAAATCCTGAGAAAAAATATAAACTGGCCTTCCATCAATTTTGCCATAGCCGGTTACAACCCCATCGCCTGGCCCTTTCATTTGATCCAAACCAAAGTCTCTGTTGCGATGTTCAACAAAAGCATTCAGTTCAACAAAGCTATTATCATCCATCAAAATATCGATTCTCTCTCTAGCTGTCAATTTTCCTTTTTCGTGTTGTTTTTCAATCTTATCCCATCCGCCACCAAGCTCGATATCATTTTTTCTATCATACAGTTCGGTTATTCTTTCATACATATCCACTATTTTATTCCTCCCGTTCCGGTTTCTCTAGAACCTCTACTAAAACTCCCTGTACCGACTTAGGATGTATAAAAGCTACTTGTGTATGATGTGCTCCGGGTCTGGGTTCTTCATCAATCAATTGAATGCCATTATCCTTTATTTCTTTAATTCTTTCTTTAATATCACTCACTTCAAGCGCAATATGGTGTATGCCTTCCCCTCTTTTTGCAATAAATTTTGCAACAGCACTTGATTCATTCAAGGGCTCCAATAACTCTATTCGTGTATTACCAGTGGATAAAAAAGCTACCTTAACTCCCTGGCTCTCGACTATTTCTTCCCCTTCATTTACCATACCAAAAATCCCTTCATATAAAGGAAGCGCTTTCGAAATGGAACGAACAGCAATACCGATATGATCAATTCCCTTTTGCATACAAATCCCCCTTTATTTGCCTATCTTAAATAATAGAACATTCTTATAATTCTATAAAGATATTTTGCTCAAATAGTGAATGAAATTTTTTTAGACTTGAGGAGTTTCGCTAAACATAGTAGTATCAAATAGAAGAATGTAAAAGGAGTGTAGCTCTATGTCTAAAAAGCGTACACAGAAGATAATCGTTTATATTATGATTTTTACGATGGTCGCGGTGACCTTATTATCCGGTTTGTCAGCTTTCCTATAAAAAATAAACCTCATCTTTTTTCTCTTCACGGAGAGTCAGATGAGGTTTTTTCGTTTATGGCATGAAATAGTCTCGCATAAAAAGAAGCAGGCTCTGAATTATCATAGATGTACACCTTTGTACCAAGCGGAACTAATTCAAACAATGCTTGGACTTCTTGATTTTTCATCCGGATACAGCCAGCAGACACCTTTTTTCCAATCGAATCCTCTTGGTTCGTACCATGAATTCCGTAATTTCTCCCATTCGTTTTACGAGCATCAAACCCCATCCATCTGGAGCCGAGTGGGTTTCTTGCATCATTACCAGGAATCGCCTTTTTGGAGTATTCAGGGTCCTCAAATTTTGTAATAATCGTAAATAGGCCCTCTGGTGTATCTTCATTATTCTTTCCAGTAGCAATCGAAAATTGATATTTTTCCTGATTATCAACATAAAACACCAGCTGATTGGTTTGTTTATTAATTACGATAAACGGATCCCCGGGAATTGGGTTGGGCCCTAAAGGCCATATTGGAGACATTACTTGCAGTAATAACCAGAGTGACATCCATTTCATAAAAAACACCCATCCTTTTATAGTTTAGGATGGGCTCTGAACCTTGTTTTCATTCATTTCTTTTCTTTAGAATTTGGCAATGGTTTCACTGTACTTTTGATTATTAGGTAGTCTTTCAATTCTTTAATAAGTTGGAATAGTGCAGCCCGCTTCTCAAAATCATCGAATGATGTTGGAATTTCTTTCTTTTTAACTTCCTTCACTAACTCCTCAAGCATTTCCATGTATTCATTAGCTGTGTTATGATGATGAACATTATCGCTTAAAAATCCAATGTATTCACCAAGTTCATGACTAACCTCGTCCCCAGACAAATCCATTTTAGCAGCTAAAGGCAGTATTCTCTTTAAAATACTTAATTGTTTTTCACGGAGTTTAAAATAGTGATAATACGAGGCATCATCGACTCTTTTATGATTTTCTTCCTCCAGAGCTGCATAGTAAACCGCTTTACGAATTAAATTTTCTGCATCGATAATCTCTTTACCGCTCCAGGCACTGTTCCCTGTCACCAAATAATTACTTAATTCCTTCAAAATAATACTATAGAGCTTTTCAATATCCATTCGGTATTTTTTTAGCTCCCGCTCCATGTTCGGCATATAAAAGTTAACCAGAAAAGCAACTGTAATCCCAATGACAACTAGTAAAAATTCATTAAGTAAGCTTGACAATGTAATCGAATTAGAAGCGTATAAGTGCAAAATAATGACACTGCTTGTCACAATACCGCCTGAAATGTTTAATGCAACAGTTGTCGGGATAAAAAACAATAGCATTAATCCAATTACAGGGGGTGTATATCCGAGAAGTTCAAAAAATGCAAAGGAATAAACCATAGCCAATGAACAGGCAAAGAAACGCTCACCGGCAGCCCTGAACGATCGTTTTTTTGTTCTTTGAATACACAATATAGTAATGATTCCGGCAGAAGCAAAACTCTGAAGACCAATAATTTGTGCTATGTATATAGCAATTGGAGTCCCTATAGCCGTTTTAACGGTGCGATACCCGATTTTAAACATAGTTTATGTAGTCCCTCTCATGCGATTTAATACAAAAAAGATGCTCTGAAATCAGACCATCTTTTTATTAATAGCATAAACTTTTTAGAGTACCTTTTGCAAGAAGTCTTTAGCACGTTCTGATTTAGGGCTCGAGAAGAACTCTGCCGGAGGGGCATCCTCTACAATCACTCCTCCATCTAAAAATAAAACTCGATCGGCTACTTCCTTGGCAAATCCCATTTCATGTGTCACAATCGCCATTGTCATCCCTGAAGTTGCCAATGATTTCATAACTTCTAGCACTTCTTTGACCATCTCAGGATCAAGCGCTGAAGTGGGTTCATCAAACAGCATGATTTCAGGTTTCATGGCTAAGGCTCGCGCTATGGCTACCCTTTGTTTTTGACCGCCGGAAAGACGTTCAGGATACACATTCGCTTTATCTTCCATTCCCACTTTCGCCAATAGTTCCATTGCTTCCTTTTTAGCTTGTTCTTTCTTGACTTTGCGAACCTTCATTGGTGCGTACATAATATTTTCCAAAACCGTCTTATGAGGAAACAGATAAAAGTGCTGGAATACCATACCTACATTCTGACGCATCGCCAACACATCTGTTTTTGGTGCAGTAATCTCCTCACCCTTTATCCAAATCTGTCCGCCAGTTGGTTTTTCCATTAGGTTCATACAACGAAGAAATGTAGATTTACCGGAACCAGATGGTCCAATTACTGCAATCACTTCTCCTTCTTTTATCTCTGTGGAAATCCCCTTTAGAACTTCCAGCTTTCCATAGCTTTTATATAGCTCTTGTACTTTTATCATCAGTGCTGCAACCTCTTTTCAAGCATTTTTCCGATTAGCGTTAAAATCATAACCAATACGTAATAGATTAAACCTGCAAACAGAAGCGGCTCTAAATATTGGAAGGTTTGTCCCCCAACTTGGTATGCGCGTCTCATGATATCCATTACTCCAATAGTTGTGACGATCGCAGATTCCTTTGTAAGCGTGATGAATTCATTCATTAAGGCAGGTAAAATATTTTTATATGCCTGCGGAAGGATGATATTGGCCATCATGCTGCTGTATGGAACACCAAGCGCCATCGCCGCTTCCCTTTGACCCTTATCTACCGCAAGAACTCCCCCACGGATAATTTCGGAAATATATGCAGCCGAGTTTAAAGAAAACGCCAGAACTGCTGCCCAATACCCTTCAATTTGAAAACCAAATAATTGCGGTGAAGCAAAATAAATAATCATTAATTGAAGAACTAATGGAGTACCCCTAAATATAGATGTATAAAAATCTGATAACCAAATGAGCGGCTTAATTGTAGTGATTTTGCATAGAGCTATAATGGTTCCAAGCAAGAAACCAAACAATGCAGCCAATGCTGCTATTTGCAATGTCGTATATACACCTTCCAGTATATAGGGCATGGAAGGGATAATATCTGTAAAATCAAGATTCATGTACTTTCTCCTATCACTGTTAATAAAAAGAAAATTTCAGAAAGGGGTTCTCCCTTTCTGAAATTATTATTCAGCGTCTCCGCCAAACCATTTTAGAACTAACTCTTCAAGTTCACCATTTTCTTTCATCTTTTTCAACTCTTCATTAAATTGATCGCGCAACTCACTGCCTTTTTTGAAAGCAATGGCAGATCCAACTTCTTCTGCATCTCCTTCAAGAAGGAATCCTGTTAAATCTTCATTCTTATCAAGATACCCTTGTGCCACTAAATCTTCAATAATAGCCGCATCAAAACGTTCAGATTTTATTTCCTGTACCAATTCAGGAATTTTGTCACGGTTTTCAACTGTCATTTTTGTTGTTTTAGCTAATTCCTGAGCTTTTTCTTCTTGAATAGAACCCATTTGTACCCCGACAGTTTTATTTTCCAGATCTTTAACTGATTGGATTTTGTTATCTTTTGAAGTGACAATCATATGGTTCGCTGTGTAATAAATATCAGAGAAATCCACATTCTTTTCACGCTCCTCAGTTGGAGTCATCCCTGCCATAACAAAATCAGCTTGTCCATTTTTCACAGCCGTTACTAAACCGCCAAAATCCATATCGACAACTTCTACTTTATAACCAAGTTTCCCAGCAATCGCTTTTGCCAAATCTACATCAAATCCGATAATTTCATCACTTTTCGCTGTATCAATGTATTCGAATGGTTTATAATCAGCCGATGTAGCCATTTTTAAAACTTTTTCATCTTCAGAACCATTTCCTGACTCGTCAGAACTTCCGCAAGCCGTTAATACCGAAACTGCTAATACTGCTGTCAATAAACTAAGCAACCATTTTTTCATTGTCCTTTACCCCCACTATAATGTGTTTTTCATGATGATAGTTTTCATTTCCTTACACAATTAAACTATCAAACTATATTTTAAGATTTAATAAATATTATATATATGCAACAAAATGTATTTTAACACATAAAATCCGTTTTGCAAAATATTTAATTATTATGTATATATAATTAAATTTTCTTGAGTTTTCACGCGTTAAACTAAAAAAGAAGTATCAAAAAATGATACTTCTCCCATAACATTATAATAAAATTATATACAGAATTTTATTATATTTAGACATTTTCATTCTTATCTTTTTTGAGCTTATTTTCCTCTTTTCACCTGAGGTAAGATCGATTAGACTTCTTCACAATATTCATCAAACATTTTTTGCAGATTTTCAATTACTTCTACAGGTTCATGCCCTTCAATCTCATGACGCTCAATCATTTTAATGATTTTTCCATCTTTTAAAAGAGCGAATGATGGAGAGGAAGGCGGATAGCCCGTAAAGTATTCTCTTGCTCTGGCAGTAGCTTCTTTATCCTGACCGGCAAAAACCGTTACCAATTGATCCGGTCTTTTATCATAATTCACTGCATGATAAGCAGCAGGACGAGCAATACCACCTGCACATCCACAAACAGAGTTAACCATAACAAGCGTTGTTCCCTTTTTGCTTAGAGCCTCATCAACTTCTTCTACAGTTGTTAATTCTTTATAACCTGCATTCTGTATTTCCTGACGAGCCTGGCGAACCACGTCATTCATAAATAAATTAAAATTCATGCTCACTTAAACATCTTCCTTTCTAACGTAGCTACCCTTATAGTATCAGAGCTGCAACTTTTTATAAAATATTCCAGATGATAGGTTTAGTTTACATACACAGGGGAATAGTATCTTTAATTAAGATGACCCCCTATACTCCTAAACTTTTGGATAGCCATAAGGCTATCCATCTTTTTTATGTACTACTCTACATTTTACTTATCCTTCGAAAAAAAATACAGATGAAATAATTCAGCAGCTGCTTTTGAAACTATTTTCTCGCCATCTCTGACACTTGCTTCGATAATCGGTAATAGTTTCTTAACAGCTTTATCGGTATAAAAATGATCAATGATTTGCTGTTCTACTTCACTCTCAAACCATTTTGTGACCTGCCGTTTTCGCCTATTCGAAAATTCACCTGACCCCTTTGTAAAAATGGAAAATTCTTTAATGGCCTCCCAAATTTCATTCAGTCCCTTTTTATGCAAGGCCGAACAGGCAAACGTTTTGACCGTCCAATCCTTTGTAGCCGGTATATGATCATGAAGGATGTGACGGTATTCCTCTTTCGCTCGCAATGCTAATTTTTCATTTTCCCCATCAGCTTTATTAACAGCTATTCCATCGACAAGCTCAAGGATGCCCTTTTTCATTCCTTGCAGTTCGTCTCCTGCACCCGTAAGAGTCAGCAGCAGAAAAAAATCTACCATATCCCTGACATCAGCTTCACTTTGTCCCACTCCAACCGTTTCTACTAAGATCACTGAATATCCGGCAGCCTCACAAATCATCATGCTTTCTCTTGTTTTACGGTGCACACCGCCTAATTTGCCTCCCGATGGGGTCGGTCGGATAAAGGCATTTGGGTGTTTCGAAAGTTCTTCCATCCTAGTTTTATCCCCAAGAATACTACCTCCGCTGATGGAAGAGCTGGGGTCAATGGCAAGTACGGCCACTTTATACCCAAGCTCACATAAAAATAGTCCCATATTCTCAATAAATGTACTTTTTCCTGCCCCTGGAACCCCGCTAATGCCAATACGAATTGAATTCCCTGTAAAGGGGAGGATAGATTGCAAAATCTCTTCAGCCTGCGGTCGATAAACGTCCCCTTTGCTTTCAACGAACGTAATCGCTTTTGATAATGCTTGTAATTGTCCGGCTTTTAAGTTCCGGACAATCTCATCTGTATCAACGGGCTTCGTATGGACTCTCTTATACTTCTTTCTTGCGTATTGCTGATTATGGTCTGTCATGACTGGACACTTCCTCATACCCTAGCCTTTTATAAATTTCATTTACTATTTTGATAGCCGCTTCCGGTATGACGGTTCCAGGACCAAATATAGCTGAAGCTCCATGCTCGTATAAATAGTCATAGTCCTGCTCCGGTATGACACCTCCTGCAATAATGACGATATCCTCCCGGCCAAGTTTTTTTAGTTCACTGGCCAACTGAGGCAACAATGTTTTATGCCCTCCGGCTAAAGAACTCATCCCTATGACGTGCACATCATTTTCAACTGCCTGTTTAGCAGATTCCTCCGGTGTTTGAAATAAAGGACCCATATCGACATCAAAGCCAAGATCGGCATAAGCTGAGGCAACTATTTTGGCCCCTCGGTCATGGCCGTCCTGACCCATTTTGGCAATTAATATTCGGGGACGGCGACCCTCATTTAGCAAAAATTCCTCTGTTAATTCTCTAACTTCATTGATTTTATCCAACTCCCGATAATGGGAACCATAGACTCCGCTGATTGTTCGGATAACAGCACGGTGGCGACCCGATACCGCTTCTACCGCATCCGAGATTTCACCAAGAGTTGCTCTCGCAATGGCTGCCTCAACAGCCAATTCCAACAAATTACCTTCCCCTGACTGTGCAGCTTCAGTCAAAGCATTCAGTGTTTTTGTAACTTGTTCCTGATTACGCGTATCCTTAATCGTTTCGAGTCGTTTAATCTGCTGTTCGCGGACCTTTGAATTATCAATTTCAAGGATATCAAATTCTTCTTTTTCTTCTGTCCTGTATTGATTGATTCCTATCATGATTTCTTCACCTGAGTCAATTTTTGCTTGACGGCGGGCAGCAGCTTCCTCAATCCTCATCTTTGGAATACCGGATTCAATTGCTTTCGCCATGCCACCAAGCTGTTCGATCTCCTCCAAATGTGCCCATGCTTTCTCAATTAAACGATTCGTTAAGGACTCGACATAATAGGAACCACCCCATGGATCAATAACATTTGTAATTCCGGTTTCCTCCTGCAAGAATAACTGCGTATTCCTGGCAATACTGGCTGAAAACTCTGTCGGCAGCGCAATCGCTTCATCAAAGGCATTTGTATGTAAGGATTGAGTATGCCCGAGTGCTGCTGCATGTGCCTCTATTAACGTTCTGGCGATATTATTGAAGGGATCTTGTTCAGCAAGGCTCCAACCGGATGTTTGCGAATGTGTTCTAAGTGCAAGCGATTTTTCATTTTTCGGATTAAATTGTTTCATAAGTTTTGACCATAAAAAGCGAGCCGCTCTTAGCTTAGCAACTTCCATAAAATAGTTCATACCGATACCCCAAAAAAACGATAAACGTGGGGCAAACGTATCAATAGGTATGCCTGCTTTCAATCCTGTTCTCACATACTCAATTCCATCAGCCAGTGTATAGGCAAGCTCCAAATCTGCAGGTGCTCCTGCCTCCTGCATATGATAACCAGAGATTGATATACTATTAAATTTCGGCATATGAGCGGAGGTATACTCAAAGATATCGGCAATAATTTTCATAGACATAGCTGGTGGATAAATATACGTATTACGTACCATATATTCTTTTAAAATATCATTCTGTATCGTTCCGGTAAGCCGTGATGAATCTACGCCCTGTTCTTTTGCTGTAGCAATATAAAATGCCATTATCGGCAATACGGCACCATTCATTGTCATCGAAACAGACATTTTCTCTAGTGGTATACCGGAAAATAGTATTTTCATGTCTTCTATCGAATCAATCGCAACTCCCGCTTTCCCAACATCCCCAACCACACGCGGGTGATCAGAATCATAGCCTCGATGAGTCGCTAAATCAAATGCAACCGATAGCCCTTTTTGTCCCATCTCCAAATTCCGTCTGTAAAAAGCATTTGATTCTTCAGCAGTAGAAAAGCCTGCATATTGGCGAACTGTCCATGGGCGGTTTACATACATCGCTGCATATGGTCCCCGTGTAAAGGGAGCAATCCCCGGGAAGGACGGTACATGCTCCACCAGTTCTATATCATCCCGATTATATAGAGGCTTTAACGGTATTTGCTCATTTGTTTCAAAGTCAGGAATATCCGAACGTATATCTGGTGAATCTGAAACGAAATCCTCATGGACAGACTGCCAATCTATTTGTGAAAAATCCGGTTTTTTCATGCCTGTACCCCCTGCCTTGATGACAATATGGTTAATAGTTCAATCATATTTGTATGTCGGTCAATTTTCTTCCAATTAAATTCCTTGATAGCCAAATCAAAATTCCCCACTGCATAAATATGCATATTGCTGTCTACTTTTAAATTGGATAATGGCGTATTCAGGTGATTTTCATCACCGCATATCAGGATATAGCTCCCCTGGCAACCTCTTATTATCTCTTCCAGCATTTCTTGATGTACTATTCCGGTTCGCTCTGTATAACTCAGACCCCCAGCCGCCAATACTTCTTTTGAAAGATCAATATATGGCTTAGATTGAGAGGCGCTGCCCAGTCCAATCACTATGATTCTTTGCTGTTGCTCCATCTCACTGCCCCAGGTCAAATTCATCGATCGAATAGCTTCAAATTCTGATGCTAAACGGATTGGTTTAAGCGGGAATATTTCTTTTTCTCCCTTTTGAAGGCTTTGCGTTTCTATTAAATTCTGCGTGAGATCCGGTCGTTCTTCTTTTGGATTTGCATACACATTTATACCAACCATTTTTTCCTTCCTAATGGCTGCCGCTGATAATCTGTTTTTAGCTAGCTCTGCTAACTCCCCTTGTATTTGCCCATTCTTTAACTCTGAAAGAATGCCGCCTTTTTTCTCCAGTTTATTAAACTGATCCCATGCCTGCTGACACAGTTCATCTGTTAAGGCCTCCAAATAGTAGGAACCTCCGCCTGGATCAGCTGTTTTCATTAACATACTCTCTTCCCTAAGAATATGAGGAATATTTCTTGCCAGGCGTTTTCCAAGAGAACTCTTTTCTTTTTGCAATTGATCGAATGGGATGACAGTTAGATACTGACAGTTCCCAATTACAGCTGCCAATGCTTCATTTGTTGTACGGAGAAGATTTACATAATGATCAAACCCCGTTTTGTTTCTTAATGAGGTCTGTGCATGGATGTCCATTTTAAAGGTATTTTCCTGACCATATGCCTTACCAACCGTAAACCAAAGCTTTCGCGCGGCACGAAGTTTGGCAATTTGCATAAAAAAGGAGGAATCAATCGAGAATGAAAAAATCATTTTTTCTGATGTTTCTTGTGCTGATAAGCCTGCCTGCATGCCTTTAAATATATAATGTGCACCAAGTGATAGCGAATACGCAATCTCTTTGACGGCATCAGCACCTGATTCATGATAAGGCTTACTATTGACAAAAATAGTTTTAATGGCTGGGGATGATAGATTCCAGTTCTTTATATCGTGAAACCAATTAGATAAGGCATTGGTTTCTTTAGTAGGGATAGATCCACTTTCAGCCCATTCAGTGATTAGGTCTCGTACCACTGCTCCTTGTTGATCAGAAACGCCGTTAACCTCAGCTAATTTTTCCATAATGATTTCCTGCCGGTTACCAGAACCAGCCTGTAGAAATAAAGGATGATCCTCAATCGGCAAATTATTCAATAGATTGATGAGTTCTTCCATGTCCATTTTGTTTACATCAAAGGAAATCGTATTTTGCCCATTCTCCAATGCCTCGAGTATAGTTCCCTTGATATCGCTTCCTGACGCCACTTGGCACATTTTTAGCGGGTGATGATGATAGCCATTTTCATAGATTCCTCTTGTATAAGGAGGTTTGCCGGGTACTTCGTCTTTTTCTGAATCCAAATTGTAAAGCGGTTTCAAAATAATTTTTTCAAACGTTTGAGTGTGTAATGTGTCCAGTTCTTTTCCCTTTAAAGATTTTAGAACTGCTTTTTCCCACTCTTCCACTGTCGCTTGTTGAAACCTATCATTCTTTGCATCCTTTATATTCATAGCTTGCTTTCTACTAAAAGAAAGCTCCCTCCCCTCGCCAATTAACGAAATAGTATGTAAATTAATCTTACCATGCAAATGGCCCTTATCTCCAATAAAAGGAAATACAATCTGAATCGTCTCAAGTCCTTACTTGATCATTTCACCAATACTTCTCCATTAAAGTATTTGACCAGTTGGGTTGAAGAACTCTTCCTTTTGGCAAAAACTCTTTCATTACAGGCTTAATATCTATGATAGGGGTACCATCCAGAGCATCCAGCCCCTTAACAGTAAGTACTCTCTGTTTAACTCCCATCAATTCAACGATGGTGATTCCAAGCTTATTCGGTCGATTCTTCCCCCTTTGTGCAAAGATGCCTACCTCGGGAAATTCTTCGTTATTTCGGGGATGTCTGACCTCATACTGAATGTTCTTATCATCCACTTTGTCAAAATAAAAAATAATTTCTAAATGAGAAAACTCGTGTATACCTTTTAAAGCCGATTGATTTATATTCTCGGCTAGTTCAATTGACGATACAATAGCACCCCAATCATCATCCACCATTTCTTTCCTGCCATTCTTTACAAATGCTATTGGTTCTATCAGATAGTCCATATCTACATCCCCTTTATCAGACGTTTATCAATATCTATCATTTCTTCAACTCCCAGAAAAATTCCTTTAAGATAAAAGAAAAAGATCGATGAATTCACAAGTATAAAGTTTGTCCATTCTTCAAAGGAACTTCATAGTTTCCATCTAATCTAGTAATTTATTTCTTGGGAAATGATTCAAGCAAATATAAAGAAGACACACATACTGTGTGCCCTTATGTTTTCTATTAATATAGCGGTGTATTTTCGCTCGTGATATTTTCCAGGATATCTTTCACTCGAGCCAAGAATTTCCCGCATACCAATCCATCTAATACACGGTGATCTAGCGATAGGCATAAATTAACCCGATCGCGGATAGCAATCATATTGCCGTGCATGACAACTGGTTTCTTAACAATGGACTCCACCTGCAAGATTGCTGCCTGTGGATGATTTATAATTCCCATCGATTGGATGGATCCAAATGAACCAGTATTATTCACCGTAAAGGTACCGCCCTGCATATCCTCAGACTTTAATTTACCGGAACGGACCTTTTCAGCCAATTCATTAATTTCACGTGCAATACCTTTAATTGTTTTTTCATCTGCATATTTAATGACAGGAACATACAACGCTTCATCTGTCGACACAGCAATCGAGATATTAATATCTTTTTTCCTGACGATTTTATCTCCAGCCCACATTGAATTCATTTCTGGAAACTCTTTTAATGCTTGAGCAACCGCTTTAACAAAAAAGGCAAAATAAGTTAGATTATAGCCTTCCTTTTGCCTGAATTCCTTCTTAAGTGAATCACGGTATTGAACGAGATTGGTTACATCCGCTTCCACCATTGTCCATGCATGCGGAATCTCATGTTTAGAACGCACCATATTTTGCGCAATAGCTTTCCTTATACCAGTTACAGGTATTTCTCGATCTCCACTTTCTATCTTCCTATCACTGTCTGATGATTTTTGCTTTAGACCCAAATCAGGCTCAGATATCTGAGTATCCGCTTCCGGTTCAGCCTTCCCAGTGATAACTTGCTCCTTAGCAGCAGTGCCGCCCTCCACAGCTTTCAAAATGTCTTTACGGGTAATTCGGCCGCCAGCTCCGCTTCCAACCACATTTTCGAGGTTAATCCCATGTTCCTGTGATAATTTTAATACGGCCGGAGAATAACGCCCTTTATTGGATTGGTCGGTCTGAATTAGCGATTCACTTTTTTCCTCAGAACGATTCTTTTCTTCCTTTGGTGCCTCTTCAGAACTACCAGACTCTCCTGCTAGTTGGATACTGCACATGACTTCTCCAACAGGAAGTGTCTCTCCCTCTGCTGCAATCAGATCTTTAATTACTCCAGTGAAGGAAGATGGAACTTCGGCATTTACTTTATCCGTCATTACTTCAGCTATTGGGTCATATTTATTCACTCGGTCACCGGGCTTTACAAGCCAGCTCGAGATCGTCCCTTCCGTTACACTCTCTCCAAGCTGTGGCATTTTCATCTGTTCTATTGGCATTCGCTATTTATCTCCTTCCGCAATCAGTTTAAAATTCTGCTAATTCTCTCATGGCTTTTTCCACTTTTTCCGGGTTAACCATAAAATATTTTTCCATAGTTGGAGCATATGGCATCGCTGGAAGATCCGGACCTGCTAAACGTTTAATTGGTGCATCCAGCTCAAACAAGCAGTTCTCGGCAATGATCGCCGCCACCTCGCTTATAATGCTGCCTTCCTTCGTATCTTCCGTTATCAACAGCACTTTACCAGTTTTGGAGGAAGCCTCGATAATCGCTTCCTTATCGAGTGGATAGACGGTCCTTAAATCTAAAACATGCACTGAGATTCCATCCTGAGCTAATTTTTCAGCAGCCTGAAGCGCAAAGTGAACACAAAGTCCGTACGTGATAACCGTAATGTCATCACCTTCTCTTTTTACATCCGCTTTGCCTATCGGCAATACATAATCATCATTGGAGACTTCCCCTTTGATCAGACGGTAAGCACGTTTATGCTCAAAGAAAAGTACAGGGTCTTCGTCACGTATTGCTGCTTTTAAAAGCCCTTTTGCGTCGTATGGTGTGGATGGCATGACAATTTTTAATCCAGGCTGGTTGGCAAAAATGGCCTCTACTGATTGTGAATGATATAAGGCACCGTGTACCCCACCACCGTAAGGAGCACGGATGACCATTGGACAATGCCAATCATTATTGGACCGATAGCGGATTTTGGCAGCCTCAGAAATGATTTGGTTTACTGCCGGCATAATAAAATCCGCAAATTGCATTTCTGCAATCGGTCGCATTCCATACATTGCAGCTCCGATTCCTACTCCCGTAATAGCTGATTCAGCCAGAGGTGTGTCAATTACTCGTTCTTCACCAAATTGCTCGTACAGTCCGTTTGTAGCCTTAAACACTCCTCCTTTTCTGCCAACATCTTCACCAAGGATAAAAACTTTTTCATCTCGTTCCATTTCTTCTTTCATCGCCATGGTTATGGCATCGATATATGAAATGACAGGCATGGTTTACTCTCCTTCCGTCTCAGCATATACAAACTTCAAAGCATCTTCTGCTTTTGCATACGGAGCATTTTCAGCGTAATCTGTTGCTTCATTTACGATTTTCATGATTCTTTTATTGATTTCTGTTTCTTTCTCTTCATCCAAAAGGTCAATTACCTTCAAATACGTCCCAAATGTGAGAATCGGATCCTCTGTTTTTGCCTTTTCCACTTCATCTCGGGCACGGTAGCTTCGATCATCATCATCACTTGAGTGCGGAGTAAGCCGGTAGGATACAGTTTCAATTAAAGAAGGGCCTTCCCCGCGCCGGGCACGGTCAGCAGCCTCTTTAACAGCTTTATACACTTCGAGCGGATCATTGCCATCTACTGTGACACCAGGCATCCCATATCCGATAGCTCGGTCTGACACTTTTTCACAGGCTAATTGTTTTTCAATTGGTACCGAAATCGCGTATTTATTATTTTCAACCATAAAAATAACAGGGAGTTTATGTACACCGGCAAAATTGGCTCCTTCATGAAAATCTCCCTGATTTGATGAACCTTCACCAAAAGTTACAAATGTAACCAAATCTTTCTTTTCCATTTTTCCAGCCAATGCGATTCCGACCGCATGGGGAACTTGAGTGGTAACTGGCGATGATCCGGTTACAATTCGATTTTTCTTCTGACCAAAATGACCTGGCATCTGCCTGCCGCCGGAGTTGGGATCTTCCTGCTTGGCAAATCCTGAGAGCATTAGCTCAGTTGGTGTCATACCAAATGTTAGTACTACCCCCATATCACGATAGTACGGCAGTACATAATCCTTTTCCCTATCAAGGGCAAAAGCTGCTCCAACCTGAGCTGCCTCCTGACCCTGACACGAGATTACAAATGGAATTTTCCCAGAGCGATTTAACAACCACATTCTTTCATCTATACGCCTTGCCATCAGCATGGTTTCATACATTTCCAATACCATTTCGTCCGTTAACCCTAAGTCTTCATGCCTGTTTTTTGTCATTTAGTAAACCTCCTCAAAGCCTTGCTCAAAATTTTTACGAATGAATTGCTTTTCCATCAACAGCCAAAGCAGCTTCTCCAATCACTTCAGACAATGAAGGATGCGGATGAATCGTATGAGCAACCTCCCAGGCTGAAGCATTTAACACAAGAGCCAATCCTGCCTCAGATATCATATCTGTTACATGCGGGCCAATCATATGTACACCTAATAAATCATCCGTTTCTTCATCAGAGATCATTTTCACAAAACCGTCCGACTCTCCGAAGACCAATGCCTTACCAATTGCTTTGAACGGGAATTTTCCAATCTTAACTTTATGACCGCGCTGAATAGCTTCATCTTCTGTTATTCCTACACTTGCTGCCTCAGGACTACTGTATATGCATCTGGAAATAAAATCGTATTGGATAGGATGAGGGCTTTGGTTCGCCATATGCTCCACTGCAGTGATTCCTTCATGACTTGCTACATGAGCCAGTTGCATGCCTCCAATCACATCACCAATGGCATAGATATGTGATTCCTTTGTTTGATAAAACTCATTAACAGCTATTACACCATTTTCAATTTGTATGTCTGTGTTTTGGAGACCTATCCCTTCAACATTTGCCTGGCGACCAACCGATACAAGAATTTTTTCAGCCTTATAGTCCTTTTTTTCACCGTTTAGTTCTGCTGATATGGATACGCCCTGTCCTGTTTGCAGCGTTTCTGGCATTACTTTTGCTTTAGTAACAATCTTAATACCCTTTTTCTTTAAGATTCTTTGCATCTCTTTCGAAATATCTCGGTCTTCTGTTGGTATTAGACGATCTGCGTATTCCAGTATAGTTACCTCCACTCCAAAATCAGCCATCATGGATGCCCATTCTACTCCAATAACTCCTCCTCCGATAACAAGCAAGGAAGATGGTAGTTCGGATAGCTGTAAAGCTTCATCTGATGTCATTACAGATTCACCGTCAATTTTTAAACCTGGCAAGGATTTTGGTCTTGAACCTGTTGCAATAATGACATTTTTCGGTATTAACATTTCATTTTCCGTTCCATTATTCATCTCAACAGAAATGGTCCCTGGCATAGGCGAAAATATGGATGGTCCGAGAATGCGGCCATATCCTTCATATAAATCGATTTTTCCTTGTTTGATTAGATGGTGCACACCTTTGTGGAGCTGTTCAACGATT